>NZ_JBEXDT010000052.1:0-61633 GCF_040605905.1 Nonomuraea sp. NPDC005501
GTCCGGCAGGAAGTCACTGGCCGGCGGCTCGGTCGCGTCGGGGTCGTCCAGCCCGCTGTCCGGCTCGGCCAGCGGGGCGGCCACGGCCTGGCCTCCCTGGCGGCGCACCAGGGTGGTCAGCGTGCGGCCCGGCCCCGCCTCGGCCACGGCCACGCCGGCCTCCACCAGGGCGGCGGCGCAGTCGGCGAACCGCACGGTCTCCCGCAGGTGGCGCACCCAGTAGGCGGGGTCCTTGGTCTCGGCGCCGGACACCCAGCCGCCCGTGACGTTGGAGAGGTACGGCAGGTCCGGAGTGCCCAGCCGCACGGAGTCCACCTCGGCGGCGAAGGCGTCGAGCACCGGATCGAGCATGGAGGAGTGGAAGGCGTGCGAGGTGCGCAGCGGGCGGCAGGCGACGCCCTGCCGGGTCAGCCGACGCTCCAGCTCGGCGATGGCTGGCTCCGGGCCGGCCAGGACGCACCGCTCGGGGGTGTTGACCGCCGCCAGGGAGACGTCCTCACCGAGCAGGTCGCCCAGCTCGGACTCGGGCAGCGGCACGGCGAGCATCGAACCCGGCGGCAGGCTCTGCACCAGGCGGCCGCGGGCGGCGACCAGGCGCAGGGCGTCCTCCAGGGTGAAGACCCCGGCCAGGCAGGCGGCGACGTACTCGCCGATGCTGTGGCCGGCCATCATCGCCGGGCGGACCCCGCGCTCGATCAGCGTGCGCGCGAGCGCGTACTCCGTCACGAACAGCGCGGGCTGGGTGAGCCAGGTCTGGTCGAGGTCGCCGGCCTCGCCGTACAGGGCCTGGCGCAGGTCCAGGCCGAGGTGCGGCTCCAGGATGCCGGAGCAGGCGTCGACGGCGGCGCGGAAGACGCTGTCGGACCGGTACAGGCCCGCGCCCATCCCCCGCTGTTGCGCGCCCTGGCCGGGGAAGACGAAGGCGACCTCGCGCGGGGGCGACTCGCCCGTGACGAGCTCGGCGTCCAGCGCCGACCGCGGGTCTTCGGCGACCAGGATGCCGCGGTGCCGGAGGTGGCGGCGGCCGTGCCGGAGGGTGGCGGCCACGTCGCCGAGCTCCGTGTCCGGATGCGCGCGCAGGTGGGCGCGGAGCCGGGTGGCCTGCTCCGCGAGCGCCGTGTCGCTGGCGGCCGACAGGACCAGCAGGTGCGGGCCGGCCGCCGGCGGCGCGGCCGGCGGCCAGGCGACCGGCTGCGGTGGCGCTTCCTCCAGCACGACGTGGGCGTTGGTGCCGCCCATCCCGAACGCGCTGACGCCCGCCCTGCGGGGTTCCGGGCCCTCGGGCCACTGCGCGCCGGCGGTGGGCACGTAGAACGGGTGGAAGCCGATGCGCGGGTTCGGCGTCGTGAAGTTGGCCGTGGGCGGCAGCGTGCGATGCTTGAGCGCCAGCACGGTCTTGATCAGCCCGGCCATCCCGGCCGCGGCGTCGGCGTGGCCGATGTTGGACTTGACCGAGCCCAGCGCGATCGGCCGGTCGCCGGTGAAGACCTGGGAGAGCGCCGCCACCTCGATGGGGTCGCCGAGCGCGGTGCCCGTGCCGTGCGCCTCGATGTAGCCGATCGTGGCGGGGTCGACGCCGCCCGAGGCCAGTGCCGCGGTGATGACCTCGGCCTGGCCGTCCACGGCCGGCGCGGTGTAGCCGACCTTCCTGGTGCCGTCGTTGTTGACCGCGGAGCCGCGGACGACGGCGTGAATGGTGTCGCCGGCGGCGACGGCGTCCTCCAGCCGCTTGAGCACGACGACGCCCACGCCGCTGGAGCCGATCGTGCCCTGCGCCTCGGCGTCGAAGGGGCGGCAGTGGCCGTCCGGCGAGCCGATGCCGCCGCTCTGGTACAGGTAGCCGCGGCGGGTCCAGGCGTTGACCCGGACCGCCCCGGCCAGCGCGATGTCGCAGTCGCCGGCGATCAGGCTCTGCCTGGCCAGGTGGAGCGCGACCAGCGAGGTGGAGCAGGCGCTGTTCACGCTGACGCTCGGCCCGCGCAGGTCGAGCTTGTAGGAGGTCCGGGTGGGCAGGGAGTCCTTGTCGTTGCTGAGCAGGACCTGGAACTCGCCCACCGCCTTGAGCACGTCGGGCGCGGCCAGCAGGTTCTCGATGAAGTAGCTGCTCATCGCCGATCCGGCGAAGACGCCGATCTGCCCCGGGTGGCGGGCGGGGTCGCAGCCGGCGTCCTCCAGCGCCTCCCAGGCGGTCTCCAGGAACAGGCGCTGCTGCGGGTCGAGGATCTCGGCCTCGCGCGGGGTGAACTCGAACAGCGTGGCGTCGAACAGGTCGATGCCCTCCAGCACCGTCCCGGACCTGACGTAGGCGGGGTCGGCCAGCCGGCCGGGGTCCTCGCCGTCGGCCAGCAGCTCCTCGTCGGTGAAGTCCTGTACGGCCTCCACGCCGTCGCGGATCGCCGCCCAGAACTCCTCGGGCCCCGCGGCGCCCGGGAAGCGGCAGGCCATGCCGACGATGGCGAGCGCGCCCCCGGCGGACGCGGGCGCCGCCCGGACGACCTCCGGCGCGGCCGGAGCGCCGGGGCTCAGGAAGGCCGTCAGCGAGGCGACCGTGGGGTACCGGAACAGGTCGGTGACGGTCAGGCTGAACCGCTTGCGCAGCCGCTCGTGCACCTGCAGGACGAGCAGCGAGTGGCCGCCCACGTCGAAGAAGTTGTCGTCGGGGCCGAAGGCGTCGCCGCCCAGCGCCTCGCGCCAGGCCCGGGTGACGAGCTGGGAGATCTGGTGGCGCGGCAGCTCCCCGGGCGCATCGTCCCCGGCCATGGCCGCCGAGAGCACCTGCCGGAGGTCGGCCACGAGGGCGCGGATCGTTCCCGGGTGGAACAGGTCCGTGTTGTACTCGACGAGCCCGTCCAGGGTCTCGCGGACGCCCACGGTCAGGTCGAACTTGGCCGTGCGCTCGGGGATCTCCACGGGGGTGACCGTCAGCCCGGCCAGCTCCAGCGCCGCCGTGGCCTCGGGCAGCATGTTGAACATCGTCTGGAACACCGGGCTGCGGTCCAGCCGGCGCTCCGGGTTGAGCTCCTCCACCAGCCGCTCGAACGGCATCGCCTGGTGGTCGTGGGCGTCGAGCACCGCGTCCCTGACCCGCTCGACCACCTCGGGGAACGACGGGTCGCCCGACAGGTCGGCGCGGATGGCCAGGGTGTTGGTGAAGAACCCGATCAGGCCCTCGAACTCGACGCTGTCGCGGTTGGCGATGGGCGTGCCCACCACGAGGTCCTGCCGGCCGGAGCGCCGGGAGAGAACGACCAGGTAGGCCGCGAACAGCACCATGTACGGCGTCGCGCCCAGGCTCCGGCAGTACGCCTTGAACTCCTCGCGCGGGAGGTCCAGGGAGAAGGGCAGCTCGGCGCCCGCGTACGTCTGGACGGCCGGCCGGGGCAGATCCGCCGGCAGCTCGGTGACCGGCGGCGCGCCGGCCAGCGTCTTGCGCCAGTAGTCCAGCTCCCGGCTGTGGTCGTCGTCCCGCTGCCGGATCGCGTAGTCGGCGTACTGCCGGGACAACGCCGGCAGTTCCCGGCCGTCGTAGAGCGCGCCCAGCTCGTGGCGCAGCACGTCCAGCGACCAGGCGTCGGCGACGATGTGGTGGAGGGTGAGGTGCAGGACGTGCCGGTCCGCGGCTTCGCGCTCCAGGTGCGCGCGGATGAGCGGGCCGGTGGTCAGGTCCATCGGCGTGCCGTCCGCGGTGTCCGCCAGGCCGATCGTCAGCGACTCGGCCACGATCTGGTACGGGCCGTCCTCGTCCATGGCGAACGTGGTGCGCAGGCTCTCGTGCCTGGCCACCAGGGCGTTCAGCGCCCGGTGCAGCGCTTCGCGGTCGAGCGGGCCCTCGATGCGGAAGGCGAGCGGGATCAGGTAGTGCGCGGCGCCCGGCGCCATCCTGTCCAGGTACCAGGCGCGCGCCTGGGTGAAGGACATCGGCAGCCGGTCGGGCCTGGACCGCCCGGCCTGCTGCTTCTTCTTGCGTAACGCGTCCAGGAGCTGGCGCTGCTGGGGTGACAGGCTCATTGGTTACCTTCCATGGACCGCAGCAGTGCCTCGGCCTCTTCGTCTGAGTACGCCGCGACCATGAGATAGAGCTCGGCGGCCGCCTCCACGTCCGGTGAGGCGAGCCGCGCGCCGAGCTCGGCGACGGTCGGGTGGGCGAAAAGCGTCCGCAGCGGGACCTGCACCTCCAGCGCCTCGCGCAGCCTGGACGCGATCCGGGTCGCGTTGAGCGAGTGTCCGCCCAGGTCGAACAGGTTGTCGTGCCGGCCGACCTGCCCGCCCAGCACCTCCTGCCAGATGGCGGCGATGGCCTGCTCCACCGGAGTGGCCGGGGCCGTGACGGTCCGCGTGCCCGTGCCGGGCTCCGGCAGGGCCTGCCGGTCCACCTTGCCCGACGGGTTCACCGGCAGGGAGTCCAGCGTGACGAACGTGCTCGGCACCATGTACTCGGGCAGCCGCTCGGCCAGGTAGGGCCGCAGCTCGGGGGTGCCGTCGGCGGCGACGTACCCCACCAGCCTGCCCTCCCTGGCCATGACGAACGCCTCGCGCACGGCGGGATGCCCGGCCATCACCGCGGCGATCTCGCCGGGCTCGACCCGGTAGCCGCGGATCTTGACCTGGTCGTCCGCGCGGCCCAGGAACTCGATGTCCCCGGCCTCGTTCCGGCGGGCCAGATCCCCCGTCCGATAGAGCCGGCGCCCGTCCCGCCAGGTGATGAAACGCTCCTGGGTCAACTCGGGCTGCCCGTGGTAGCCCCTGGCCAGGCAGGCGCCGCCGAGGTGCAGCTCGCCGGGGACGCCGTCGGGGGTCTCGTGGCCCAGGCGGTTCAGGATCAGCGCCTGGACGCCGGTGACCGGCCTGCCGATGGGGGGCAGCCGCGGCCAGTCCCGCGGAGGGCCGGTGAGCGTGTGGGCGATGTCGATGATCGCGCCCTCGGTCGGCCCGTACTGGTTGTGGAGCGTCATCCACGGCTTGACGAACCGTTCGAGCTGCGGGGTGACCTGGAGCTGCTCGCCCGCGGTGATCACTTCGCGCAGCGTGGCGGGCGGCTCGGTCCCGGCGCCGGCCAGCGACTGCAGCGCCACGAAGGGCAGGAAGATGCGCTCCACCCGGTGGCGCGCGATGTGGTCGAGCAGGGCGGCCGGGTCGCGCCGCACGTCGTCGCCGACCATGACGAGCGTCCCGCCGTACGCCCAGGTGCTGAAGATCTCCTGCACCGAGACGTCGAAGCCGAGGGCGGTGAACTGCAGGCTCCGGTGGGAGCCGCTGTGCCAGGCCATGAGGTTGGCCACCGGGCGATGCGGCATCGCCACGCCCTTGGGCTGCCCGGTCGAGCCCGAGGTGAACAGGATGTAGGCCAGGTCGTCGGGCGTGACCCCGCTGTCCGGCCGGTGGTCCGGCTGCCCGTCGAGGTCGGTGTCGACGTGGACGGGCCGCTCGTGCGGCAGGCCGCCGGTCAGCGGCCGGTGCGTCACCAGGACCGGGGTGTCCACCCGGCCGAGGACCTGGGTGAGGCGGCCCTCGGGATAGGACGGGTCGAGCGGCACGTAGGCGCCGCCCGCCTTCAGGATGCCCAGCAGCGCCACGGGCAGGTCGAGCGAGCGCCGCACGTGCAGGGCGACCGGCACCTCCGGGCCCACGCCCATGCCCCGCAGCAGGTGGGCGAGCCTGTTGGCGCGCCGGTCGAGCTCGGCGTAGGTGAGGGCGTCGCCGTCGAACTCGACGGCGACCGCGTCGGGCGTCCTGTCCGCCTGCTGCTCGAAGAGCCGGTGCAGGCACTGGTCGGGACCGCGGCCGGGGGGCTCGTGCTCGCGGGCGAGCAGCGCGGAGACGGGCGCGGCCGGGTCGGCCGCCACCTGCTCCAGGACGCGTACGTAGTGCCCCAGCAGGCGCTCGGCGGTGGCGCGCTCGAACAGGTCGGTGGCGAACTCCAGGCTCATCCGCTGCCCTTCGGCATAGAGCACCAGGTCGGCCTTCGCGCCGCCGTTCTCCACCTCCTCCAGCATCCGGAAGGTCACGCCGTCGCCCCGCCGGGCGTCCGGCGGGTCCTGCATCGCGAACAGCACGTCGAACGGCGGCCGTCCGTCGGGGCAGAGCTCGCGCACGATCTCCTCGAGCGGCACGTCGGTGGGCGTGGCCAGGACCGCCGCCCGCACCTGCGACAGCAGGCGCTCGAAGGAGGGGTCGCCGGCCAGGCCGGTCCTGATCGGCAGCGTCTCCACGAAGAAGCCGATCATGGAGTCGGCGCCCGGCGCCTCCCTGCCGGAGAACGGCACGCCCGTCACGATGTCGTCCTGGCCGCTGTAGCGGTGCAGCAGCGCCTGGAAGGCCGCGAACAGCACCATGAACGGGCTGGCCTGGGCGCGTCTGCCCAGCGCCTCCAGGTCGCCGAGCAGCCCGTCCGGCAGCGTGGCCCGGACCCGGGCGCCGCGCCGCACCGGCGCCGCGGCCCCGGGGCGGTCGGCGGGCAGTCCCAGCCGCTCGGGCGGCGAGTCCAGGGCCTTCCGCCAGTACGGCAGGCCGTCGGGACCTCGCCGGGCCTGGCGCGGGCCGGCCGGCGGGGGCAGGGTCTCCCCCGCGTAGAGCCGCGCCAGCTCGTCCAGGAGGACCCCGGCCGACCAGCCGTCGAAGGCGATGTGGTGGACGGTCACCAGCAGCCGGTGCCTGTCGTCGGCGAGCCGCAGCAGCAGCGCCCGCAGCACGGGGCCGTTCCGCAGGTCGAAGGGGTCACGGGCGGCGTGCCGGGCCAGCGCGTCCGCGCCGCGCGGAGTGGCGTCCATGACCTTCATCGCCACGGTCACCGCCGGCTCGACCACGGGGACCGGCTCGCCGTCGTGCTCCTCGTAGCGGGTACGCAGGGACGGATGCCGGCGCACGATCTCGTTGATCGCGCTCTCCAGCCGCCCGGTGTCGAGGGGACCGTCCAGGGCGAACAGGATGGGCACGTTGTACTGCGAGCCGGGCGCCATCTGGTCGATGAACCAGAGCCGGCGCTGTGCGGGCGTCAGCCCGTCCTCGGCGGGGGTCACCGCGGCCGCCGGCGGCAGGGCGTCGACCGCGCGGGCGAACGCGGCGAGCACGGGGTGCTCGAAGAGCATCCGGGGCTCGACCGGCTTGCCCAGCCTCTCGCAGGCGCGGGCGGCGACGCGCATCGCCAGCAGCGACTGGCCGCCCAGGGCCAGGAAGTCGTCGTCGGCGCCGATCGGTCCGGCGGCGAGGACGTCCTGCCAGATCTCGGCGAGCAGCGCCTCGGTGGGGGTGCCGGGCGGAGTGACCGAGCGGGGCGCGCGGACCGGGTCCGGCAGCGCGGCACGGTCCACCTTGCCGTTGCCGGTCAGCGGGAGCTCGTCCAGGACGACCCAGGCGGTGGGGATCATGTAGTCGGGCAGGAACCGGCGGAGGTGGGCGCGCCCCTCCTGCTCGGTCGCCGTACCCACGACGTAGGCGACCAGTTCGTGGCCGCGGACGGCGGTGGTGGCGGCCCGGACCCGCGGGTGACGGCCGAGCACGGTCTCGATCTCGCCGAGCTCCACCCGGTTGCCGCGGATCTTGACCTGGTCGTCGAGCCGTCCCAGGAACTCGATCTGGCCCGCCTGGTTGCGGCGGGCCAGGTCCCCGGTGCGGTAGAGGAGCCGGCCGTCCTGGTCACGGACGAAGCGCTCGGCCGTGAGGTCGGGCCGGTCGAGGTAGCCCAGGCCGACGCACACGCCGCCGAGGTGGATCTCGCCCTCCTCGACCGGCTTCATCGCCTCGTCCAGGAGGTGGACGGTGACGCCGGGCAGGGGCGTGCCGAGCGCGGGCGGGCGGCTCTGCCCGTCGTGGACCGGCACCTCGCCGGCGATGGCGTTGACGGCGCACTCCGCCGGGCCGTAGAGATTGACCAGCCGGAAGGGCAGGCCGGGGGCCGGATAGGTGGTGAGCCGGTCGCCGCCGGTGCTCAGCGTCGCCAGCCTGGTCCCCTCCGGCCAGGACAGGCCGAGCAGGCCCTCGGCGATGGGGGTGGGCGCGTAGCAGGTGGTCAGCTCCTGCTCCACGATCCAGTCGCGCAGCGCGGGCAGCGAGAGCCTGGTCCGCTCACTGGGGATGACCATCGTGGTGCCCGCGGTCAGGTACGTCCAGATCTCCCAGACCGACGGGTCGAAGTTGGGGCTGGTGAGCAGCGGGGCCCGGCCGCCCAGGCCGAAGGTGTCGTGCGACCACCTGATCAGGTTGGTCAGCGCGCGGTGCGGGACGAGCACGCCCTTGGGAGTCCCCGTCGAGCCGGAGGTGTGGACGACGTAGGCGAGGTCGTCGGCCTCTACGTGGGGCGGCGGTGACGCGTCGGCCTCGTCGGACGCGTCGATCACCGGGACGCCGTCGGGGACCATCGCTCGCCATTCCGGCGTCGTGACCACGGCCGCCGCGCCCGCCAGCATGGCGTGGACCCGCTCCGCGGGGGTGGCCGGGTCGATCGGCGCGAAGGCGAGGCCCGCCTTCATCGCGGCGAGCTGGCCCGCGACCAGCCGGATCGAGCGGCCCGCGAGCACGGCCACCCAGGGCCGCGGCCGCGCGGTCGCCGTATGACGACGCAGATGATCGGCGATGCCGTTCGCGAGGCGATCCAGCTCACGGTAGGTGAGGTGTTCTTCGCCGGCCGAGACGGCGACCCTTTCTGGGGTCGCGCGCAGCTGGTCCTCGTAGAGGGGCAGAACAGATGCTAAGGGTGCTGCATCTGACGTCATGTGTCACGCCTTGCCATTGTTGAGTTTTGCGTCCTTTGGGCACGCCGCCGATCAGGATGACCTGGTCGCCAGATTCCTGTCAACCACGGGTGACCAGGGAATACTGCAGCGCGCATCCGACCCACACAGTGACATTTCGTCGAGTGTTGTGTTGGCGGCGCCAGCTGGTTTAAGATACAAACCAGTTTGGCGGTGAGAGAGGTTGAGATGACAGACGACGCCGAGGCCCCGCCCAGTCCCGCGGAGACGCTGCGGCTCATCGAGGAGCAGCAGGCCGCCACGGTCAGGCGGCTCCAGGGCGAGCCGCTGCTGCTCTACGTCCCCTGGGGGGTCGCCTGGCTGATCGGTTTCACCGCGCTGTTCCTGCACTTCGGGCTGGACGGCCGGCCGCTGGCGCCGATCTCGCAGATGCAGGCGGTCGGCGTGCTGCAGGGCGCCCAGGTGCTGGCGGGCGCGTTCGCCGGCTACGGCATCGCGAGGATGAGCGGGCAGCTGCGCGGCGACAGCTCGGCGCGCGGGACGATGATCGGCTTCACCTGGCTCGCCGGGATGGTCCTCGTGTTCGCCATCGGCATCCGCATCTCCCTGGTCCTGCGGGAGGAGGAGGCCCAGCTGCTCTGGGCGGGCCTGTCGCTGCTCGTCGTCGGCGTGATCTACATGATGACGGCGGCGGTCTGGCTGAACTGGCCGATGTTCTTCCTCGGCGCCTGGACGATCGCGGTCAACGTCGTGGGGATCATGCTGGGCGCGGGCTGGCA
Source organism: Nonomuraea sp. NPDC005501 (assembly GCF_040605905.1). Lineage (NCBI taxonomy): Bacteria > Bacillati > Actinomycetota > Actinomycetes > Streptosporangiales > Streptosporangiaceae > Nonomuraea > Nonomuraea sp. NPDC005501. The sequence continues at coordinate 9,467 of NZ_JBEXDT010000052.1, forward strand.
GGCGCTGCTGAACGCGGTCCTGGTGGGCGGCGGGTTCATCGGGGCGGGGATCTGGCTGCGGTGGCGCGGATGACGGCCGACCCACCTCCGCCACCCGAGCTCGACCCCCTCATCCACGCCCAGGCCCGGCTGCGGGTGGTGGCGGCGCTCAACACGCTGGGAGACCGCGACGACATGGCGTTCCCGGCGCTGAAGGACCTGCTCGGCATGACCGCGGGCAACCTGTCCGTCCACCTCACCAAGCTGGAGGACGCCGGATACGTCCGGATCACCAAGACCCACAGAGGCCGCACCCCCGTCACGTATGTCGGGCTCACGAAGCGCGGACGGCTGGCCTTCGACGAATACACCAGGGCCATCCGCGCCCTGATCGACACCGCTGGAGGCTCCACATGACGGTCCTCGCCCGCACGGCCGAGGTGACCCGGAGATACGGCGACGTGCTCGCGCTCGACCGGGTGTCGATCGACATCCGCGCCGGGGAGCTCGTCGGCCTGCTCGGCCCGAACGGGGCCGGCAAGTCCACCCTCATCAACCTGTTCGTCGGCCTGCGCCGGCCGACGTCCGGCACCGTGGAGCTGCTCGGCGGCTCCCCCCAGGATCCCGTCGTACGGCGGGGCATCGGCGTCACCCCGCAGGAGACCGGCCTGCCCGAGGCGCTGCGGGTCGGCGAGATCGTCGACTTCGTGTCCGCGCACTACCCGCGCAAGGCGGACAGGCTGGAACTGCTCGAACAGTTCGGGCTCCAGGACCTGGTCAAGCGGCAGATCGGCGGCCTGTCGGGCGGGCAGAAGCGGCGGCTGGCCGTGGCGCTGGCCTTCGCCGGCGAGCCGCGGATGGTGTTCCTCGACGAGCCGACGACCGGCCTCGACGTGGAGGGCCGGCGCGCGCTGTGGGAGGGCATCAGGGGCTTCCACGAGCAGGGCGGCACGATCGTGCTGACCAGCCACTACCTGGAGGAGATCGAGGCGCTGGCGCAGCGGGTGATCGTCGTCGGCCATGGACGCGTGCTGGCCGACGACACCGTGACCGCGATCCGCGACGTGGTCGGCGTGCGGCGCGTGTCGCTGACCGCGGCCGCGCTGCCCGAGCTGCCGGGCGTCCTCGGCGTCGAGCGCGAGGACGGCCGCGTCCACCTGCTCACCACCGACCCCGACCGGCTGGTGGTGGAGCTCGTGCGCAGCGGCACGCCGTTCTCGGGGCTGGAGATCCGGCCCACCACGCTGGAGGAGGCCTTCCTGGCCATCACCTCGAAGGAGACCGCTCATGTCTAGCCTCATCCTCGCCCACACCCGCTACCAGCTCCTGGAGCAGATCCGGGTGCCGATCGGCCTGGTGGCCAGCGCGTTCTTCCCGGCGGCCTCGATGCTGGCGTTCGTCGTGCCGTTCGCGGGCGACGACCCGGTGGGCGCCACCCGCGCGACCGGGTCGATGATGATGATCGGCGCGATGTCGGCGGCGCTGATGGGGCTGAGCATCTCGGTCGCGCAGGACCGCGAGCAGCCCTGGAACCCCTACCTGCGCACCCTGCCCGCCGGGCCGCTCCCCCGCTTCGCCGGGCGGATCCTCACCACCATGGCGGTCATGATCGCGGCAGCCGTGCCGGTGGTGGTCATCGCGGCGCTGCTCACCGCGGCGACCGTCACGGCGCCCAGGCTGGCGCTCGGGCTGGCGGCGCTGCTCGCCGGGGCCGTGCCGTTCATGATGATCGGGCTGTTCCTGGGGTTCCTGCTGGCCTCGAAGGCGGCGATCGGCGTGTCGCAGGTGGTGTTCTTCCCGGTCGCGATCCTGGGCGGGCTGTTCATGCCGCCGCAGATCATGCCGGAGTTCGTCCAGGCGCTCTCGCCGTACGTTCCGAGCCGCGGCGCGGTGGAGCTGGTGTGGGCCGCGACCACCGGCTCGGCCCCGAACGTGACGGCGCTGGTCATGCTGGCCGCATGGACGGTGGCGGGGGCGCTGGCCGCCGGCTGGGCCTACCGGCGCGACGAGGGCCGCCGGTTCTCCTGACGCCTTGCACGCGCAGACGGCCCCGGTCTCCGGGGCCGTCGTGTCGCAGACCTGAACGGGGGTGTGCCGCCGAGTCCGCAGCGATCTCGACGGCACACCCGTCCGTGAGGGGGTCCTGTTATTTCTTCTCTTCGAGAGTGACGGTGACGTTACTCGTCTTTCCATCCCTCATATATGTGATCTGAACCTGTTGGCCCGCTTTGAAACCTCTGACCTGGCCAACGACCGTGTCGCCGCCGTCGACGGGCTTGCCGGCGATCTTCGTGATGAGGTCGCCCTCCCGGAGCCCGGCCTTGGCCGCGGGGCTGCCCTGGATCACCTGGCGCACCAGGGCGCCGGTGACATCACCGGTGGCGTCGGTGACGCTCACGCCGAGGTAGGCGTGGCTGACCTTGCCGCCGTTGACGAGCTGGTCGGCCACCTGCTTGGCGGTGTTGATGGGGATCGCGAAGCCCACCCCGATGCTGCCGCTACTGCCGCCGTTGGTGGCGATGGCGGTGTTGATGCCCACGACCTGGCCCGCGGCGTCCACCAGGGCGCCGCCGGAGTTGCCGGGGTTGATCGCCGCGTCGGTCTGGATGGCGCCGCCGATCGTGGTGGTCTCGGCTGACTGACCGCCGGGCTGCCCCCAGCCGGGCGGGCCCTGCTGCTCCTGCTCGCCGCCGACCGTGAGCGTGCGGTCCAGGGCGCTGATGATGCCCGCCGTGACCGAGCCCTGCAGGCCGAGCGGGCTGCCGATGGCCAGGACCGGCGAGCCGACCCTGACCTGGTCGCTGTCGCCGAGCTGGGCCGGGGTCAGGCCGGACACGCCCTCGGCCCTGATGACCGCGAGGTCGCTGGTCGGGTCGGTGCCGACCACCGACGCCTTGGCGGTCTTGCCGTCGCTGAACTTCACCGACATCTGGCCGCCCTGCCCGGCACCCACGACCACGTGGTTGTTGGTGAGCACGAGGCCGTCGGCGGACAGCACCACGCCGGAGCCCTCGCCGGTGCTGCCCTGGATCATGACGACGGACGGCTGCAGCTTCGCGGCGACGTCCGAGACGGTCAGGGTGCTGGCCGCCTGCTTGAACGAGGCGGGCGCCGGGGCGGCCGTGGCCGCCACCGTGTCAGGCTGCATCGCGGTGGCGACGGCGGCCCCCGCCGCACCGCCGCCGAGGGCCATGGCGGCCAGGGCGAGGCCGGCGATGGCCTTCTGACGGGTGGAGATGCCCGGCCTGGCGGGCGCGGGCGGAGGGGGCGGAGGCGCGGGGTGACCCATGATGATGGTGTCTCGCCGGGGGAACCCCCCGGCGGAGGGCGGCGTGTCACCGAACTGGCTCCAGCCGCCGTTTCCCTGCTCGCGAGGCTCGTTCGCGTTCATTGTCATCTCCTCAAGTCCCGATGACCCAAGAGTGCCAAGTCGCGCGTAAGTGCAGGTTAAGACCGTGATCAGAGTTTCCTGAGAGCCCTGACACGGGCCTTATCACCGCTGGTGGGGGCTCGGTCACCTGTCCCGCGAACCAGAAAAAAATCTTCATTTACCCGGACGTGCCGGGGTCGGCGGCGGGCCAGTACTCGTCCCGGAGCAGCCGCTTGTACAGCTTTCCGGTGGCGTGGCGCGGCAGCTCCTCGCGGAAGTCCACCGACCGCGGGCACTTGTAGGAGGCCAGCCGCGAGCGGCAGTACGCGATCAGCTCCTCCTCCAGCCCCGGCCCCGCCTCGGCCATGGACGCCGGCTGGACCACGGCCTTGACCTGCTCGCCCATCTCCTCGTCCGGCACACCGAAGACGGCCACGTCGGCGACCTTGGGGTGGACGGACAGGACGTTCTCCGCCTCCTGCGGGTAGATGTTCACGCCGCCCGAGATGATCATGTAGGAGAGCCGGTCGGTGAGGTAGAGGAAGCCGTCGGCGTCGAGGTGGCCGATGTCGCCGAGCGTGGTCCAGCCGCGCCCTCCGGGGTCCTGCACGGAGCGGGTCTTGCCGGGGTCGCCGTGGTACTCGAAGCGCACGCCGCTCTCGAAGTAGATGACGCCCGTCCGCCCCGCGGGCAGCTCCTCGCCCCGCTCGTCGCAGACGTGCACGGGGCCGAGCAGCGAGCGGCCGACCGTCCCCGGATGCGCCAGCCAGTCCTGCGGCGAGGCGTACAGGAAGCCGTTGCCCTCGGTGCCCGCGTAGTACTCGTGGACGATCGGGCCCCACCACTCCATCATCCGCTCCTTGACCTCGACCGGGCAGGGCGCGGCGGCGTGGACGGCGCACGTCAGCGACGACAGGTCGTACGCCTTGCGCGTCTCCTCCGGCAGCTTGAGCAGCTTGCTGAACATGGTGGGCACGAGCTGCGTGTGCGTGACCGCGTACCTCTCGACGAGCCGGAGGTACTCCTCGGGGTCGAAGCGCTCCATCACCACGACCGTGGCGCCCAGCCGCTGGAACGTCATGCAGTAGCGCAGCGGGGCGGCGTGGTAGAGCGGCGCGGGCGACAGGTAGACGCTGTCGCCGGTGGGCCCGAACAGGCCCGCGACCAGCTTGTAGAGCATGGGGGGCTCGGTGAGCGGGGCCCGCGGCAGGGACGGCTTGACGCCCTTGGGGCGGCCGGTGGTGCCGGAGGAGTACAGCATGTCGGCGCCCTGGCGCTCGTCGGGGATCGGCGTGACCGGCATGCCGGCGACCGCCCTCTCGTACGACTCGAACCCCGGCGCCGTGCCCTCCAGCATGAGGCGGCGCTCGACGCGGGGTGTGGCGTCCGTGATGGACGCGGCGACGCCGGCCAGGTCCGCGCTGGAGATGAAGACGCGGGCGCCGCAGTTGCCGACGATGTAGGCCAGCTCGTCGGTGAGCAGCCGTGAGCTGATCGCCGTGTAGTAGAGGCCGGAGCGGTGGGCCGCCCAGGCGATGGCCAGGAACAGCGGGTGGTTGCCGAGCATGAAGGCGACGTGGTCGCCCGGCCGCAGCCCGGCGGCGCGGAAGAGGTGGGCCAGCCGGTTGGACTCCTCGTCCAGCCGCCGGTAGGTGACGATCTCCCCGGAACCCGCCATCACGACAGCGGGTTTGTCGGGGTTCGCTGCCGCGATCGCTCCCGGGTACATGAACCGAACACTATTCGGTCATCCGCCGCCGCGCCAGCGTCCTGATCTTCGCGTGCCGGTCCGGGCACGGCGGAGCCGCGGCCTCGTGCCGAGACCGCGGCTCCTTCACGGGGAGGTCACTGCGCGGGGATGACCGAGCCCTGGTACTTCTGCTTGATGAAGTCCTTGACCTTCGGGTCCTGCAGGAGCTTGCCCAGGGTGACGATCCCGGCGTCCTTCTCGTGCCCGGCCTGCACGACCAGGCCGTTGACGTACGGGTTGCCCTCGCTCTTCTCCAGGGCCAGCGCCTGGGAGGCGGGCTTGAGCCCGGCCTCGATGGCGTAGTTGCCGTTGATGACCGCGGCGTCCACGTCGTCGAGCGAGCGCGGGAGCTGGGCGGCCTCCAGCGGCTTGAACGTCAGCTTCTTCGGGTTGCCGGTCACGTCACGCTCGGTGGCGGCGGTGCCGGCGCCGTCCTTGAGGGTCACGACGCCGTTGTCGGCGAGCAGCTTGAGCGCCCGGCCGAGGTTGGTGGCGTCGTTGGGCAGGGCGACGGTCGCGCCGGAGGGCAGCGCGGCCAGGCCGGTGACCTTCTTGGAGTACAGGCCCAGCGGCTCCAGGTGGACGGGCGTGACGAAGCTCAGCTTCGTGCCCTTGGAGGCGTTGAAGTCGTCCAGGTACGGCTTGTGCTGGAAGAAGTTGGCGGTCAGCTGGCCCTCGCTGAGCTGCACGTTCGGCTGCACGTAGTCGGTGAACTCGACCACTTCCAGCTTCAGGCCGGCGGCGGGCGCCAGGTTGTCCTTGACGTAGTTCAGGATCTCGGCGTGCGGCACCGGGGACGCGCCCACCTTGATCACGGTGTCGGCGGACTCGGCGCCCGCGTTCGTGGTCGCGGACTGCGACGTGCCGCATGCGGCCAGCAACACCGACAGCGCGGCCACACCTACAATGTTCCGAAATTTCATGATTTTTCCCTTATTTAGTGATGGTGTACGTGTGAGTCAGCGGTGCGACAGCCGGCGGGCCACCGCGTCGCCCAGGCTCTGCACGACCTGGACGATCACGACCAGGAGCACGACCGTGACGATCATGAGCAGGGTCTCGAAGCGCTGGTAGCCGTACCTGACGGCCAGGTCGCCCAGCCCTCCCCCGCCGATCGTCCCGGCCATGGCGGAGTAGCCGATGAGCGCGACGATCGTGACGGTCAGCCCCGCCACCAGGCCGGGGAACGCCTCGGGCAGCAGCACCTTCCGCACGATGGTCGTACGGCTCGCGCCCATGGCCTGCGCGGCCTGCACCACGTCCGACCCGACCTCGCGCAGGGCGGTCTCGACCAGCCGCGCGAAGAACGGCACCGCGCCCACGGTGAGCGGCACGACCACGGCGGCGGTGCCGATCGTGGTGCCGACGACCAGCCGGGTGAACGGGATGATCGCGATCATCAGCACGATGAACGGCAGCGACCGGCCGACGTTCACCACCACGCCCAGCACGGACCTCAGCGCGGGGAGCGGACGCAGCCCGCCACGGTCGAAGACCACCAGCGCCACGCCCAGCGGCAGCCCGAACAGCACGGTGAGCAGCGTCGACCAGCCGACCATCTGCGCGGTCTGCCCGGCGGCCTCCCACAGCAGCGGGGTCATCTCGTCCCAGGTCATGAGGCCACCTCCACGAGCAGTCCGCGGTCGCGCAGGTAGGCGAGCGCGGGTTCGGCGTCACCGCTGATCGAGACGCGCAGCCGGCCGACCGCGCCGCCGGCCAGCTCCTCGATCGAGCCGCCCAGGATGCTGATCTCGACGTCGAACTTGCGCACCGCCTCCGACACGACGGGCCGCTGGGGGTCGCCGGTGAAGGTGAGCGTGACCGAGCCGGGCGGCGCGGGCTCGGGCAGCGGGAAGATCTCGCGGGTGAGGCGGGAGCCGGGCGTCCGGATGAGGTCCGCGATGGCACCGGACTCCTCGACCCGGCCGCCGGCCATGATGGCGACGGAGTCGCAGACGCTCTTGACCACGTTCATCTCGTGCGTGATGAGCAGGATCGTCAGGCCCAGCTCGGTGTTCAGCCGCTTGAGCAGGTCGAGGATGGAGCGGGTGGTGGCCGGGTCGAGCGCCGAGGTGGCCTCGTCCGACAGCAGCACCGACGGGTTGCCGGCCAGGGCGCGGGCGATGCCGACGCGCTGCTTCTGGCCGCCGGAGAGCTGGTGCGGGTGGTCGCCGCCGCGGCCGCCCAGTCCCACGAGATCGAGCAGCTCGGCGACGCGGCGGGCGCGCTCGGCCCGGGGAACGCCCATGACCTCCAGCGGGAAGGCCACGTTGCCCGCGACGGTGCGGGAGGAGAGCAGCGCGAAGTGCTGGTGGATCATGCCGATGCGCTGGCGGGCGCGGTTGAGCTCGCGGGACGGCAGGGCGGTCAGGTCCTGCCCGGCGACCGTGACGGTGCCCGCGGTCGGCCGCTCCAGCAGGTTGACGCAGCGCAGCAGCGTGCTCTTGCCGGCGCCGCTCTGACCGAGGACGCCGTAGATCTCGCCTTCGCGCACGCGCAGGTCGACACCGTCGAGGGCGACGGTCTCGCCGTACAGCTTGCGCAGGCCGGAAACCTGGATCACGTGAAAACCCCACACTGGCAGCGGCCACGCCGCTGGAACGGACGAACGTCTGGAACCGTCTTCAGGAGCGGACGCCTGGAGGAGACGTCCGCTCCGGACGACGGAAGGACCGGGAGGACCGGGAGGACCGGGAGGACCGGGAGGACCGGGGCCGGGCGGCGGCGCGAGTCAGTGGGCGCCGGGGTGGAACGGCAGGTGGCTCAGCCTGCGCAGCACGTAGCTCGGTGCGATCATCGGAAGACCTTCGGGGGGAGGGCGGACGGTTCCTGGCGCCGGCGGGCCGTTCCGCCGTCGGGCGGGTCACGGCAGGCGGCCGGCTCGCGCTCAGCGGGCGGTGGGGGCCGTCGCGCGCATGTGCGCGCCGGTCATGGCCCGCATGTGCGCCGGCTCCATGGCCCGCGTCATCGTCCGCGTGTGTGCGCGTGTCGCCGCGCGCATTCGCCGGGTGCGCATGCGACAACAGCGTCCGCCGATGGGAGCGCCGGGGTTGCTCGCGTGTGCCTCGTCCACGTCAGGTGCCAACAGATTCCTTGCTTCCCTATATTCCCGACACATTTGGTGATCTATGTCACGCCGGCTTCTCGGCGAGGATCCGCCACGCGTGCGGGCCGACGACCGCGGGGTCCTGGTGGCCGCGCTCCGGCTCCAGCGGCGTCAGCCGGGAGACGTCGATCGGGAAGCGGTAGGCGTGGTCGTCGAGGTTGAGCAGGGTGATCAGCGCCTCTCCCCCGGCGCTCGACCTGAGCGCCGCGGCCGTGTTGGTCAGGTGCTCGACGGTCGTGCGGGCGCGCACCAGCCACGGGTGGCGCCGGCGCATGCCGACGAGGTTCTGGTGCAGGCGGTACACCGGCCGGCCGTACGGGGCCAGGTCTCCGGGCGCGGCCGGGAAGGCGGGCCGGATCGCGTCGTCGCCGCCCTCGCGCTCCTCCTTCAGCCCCTCGAACGCCTGCTCGTCGCCGGAGTACAGGCTGGGCACGCCGCCGGTGGTGAGCAGGATCGCCAGGGCGTGGCCGAGATGGCGCCGGTCGTCGAGCCGGGTGGCGATCCTGGTGACATCGTGGTTGCCGACGAAGGTGAGCGGTGTGAACGCGCCGAGCAGGTCGTTGTGCCGGTCCAGGGCCCAGGCCAGCTCGAACAGGTTGCGGTCGTTGAGCGAGCTCCAGACGGCCTTCCACAGCTCGTACTGGGTGACGGAGTCCAGGCCGGACTCCTTGACGTACCCGGTGTAGTCGCCGTGGATGACCTCACCGGCGAACCACGCGTCCGGATGCCTCTCCCTGACGCCCGGCAGCACCTGGCGCCAGAAGGACGGAGGCACGGCGTAGGCGGCGTCGAGCCGCCAGCCGGCCGCGCCGCGCGTCAGCCAGTGGTCGAGCACCGCGGCGACGTGGTCGCGGACGGCCGGCAGGCCGTGGTCGAGGGCGACCAGGCGCTCGTGCCCCTCGAAGGTGTCGTAGCCGTCCCGTCCCTTCCTGAACCAGCCGGGGCCGGCGGCGAAGGACCTGCCGACATGGTTGAACACGCCGTCGAGCACGATCCGCAGCCCGCGTCCGCGCGCCTCGGCGACGAGGGAGTCGAAGTCGGCGTCGTCGCCGAGGCGCGGGTCGACGCGGAAGTGGTCCACGGTGTCGTAGCCGTGGGTCTCGGAGGCGAAGATCGGGCCCAGGAGGAGGCCGGAGCAGCCGAGCTCGACGGCGTAGTCCAGCCACGGTTCGAGCTGCCGCAGCCGGTGCCGGACCGGCTCGCCGGGCGGCGGGGCGACGGCGGGGGCCCCGGTGAAGCCGAGGGGGTAGACCTGCCACAGGATCGCGTGGTCACTCCACGACGGCACGGGCACTCCTCACATCGTCGGACCGGCTCTGGGCCCTGTCGTTCCGGCTGTGTACGGCGTTCTTCTGGCTGTGTACGGCGTTCTTCCGGCTGTGTACGGCGTTCTTCCGGCTGTGTACGGCGTTCTTCCGGCTGTGTACGGCGTTCTTCCGGCTGTGTACGGCGTTCTTCTGGCTGTGTACGGCGTTCTCGCGGCTCCGCGCCGCGTCCTTCCCGCTCCGCGCCGCGTCCTTCCGGTGGCGTACTGCCCAGGGTAGGTAGCCGAAACCGAGGGCGAGCGCGCAGCCGACGGCCGTGTCGGCGATCCGGTGACCGGCCATGCCCGCGGACGCGCCACCGCTGAGCAGCAGGACCAGGGGCGTCATCACGGCGGCGTACGCGGCCGGGCGGCGGTCCTTCAGCGGCGGCCTCAGGGCCGCCAGCGCGGCCACGAGCAGCGCCAACGGCCACGCGGCCGACGCCCAGGCGGGCATGACCGCCACGGCGAGGGCGCCGACGGCGGTCCCCGCGGCCCGCTCGACGGCCCGCCGCGCCGCGCCGGTCAGCCGCCGCCGGACGACGATCACCACGGTGACGGAGATCCAGGACGCGGTCGGGTGGGGCCAGAGGAGTGCGATGACCTGGGCGGCCCCCAGGCAGACGGCCAGCCGGCCCGCGTACTGCCGGCTCGTGGCACTCCACATGCCGCGCCACGCCACCCGCCGTGCCCCGCCCTTCCCGGCGCGCCCCTCCCGGACGCCTTCCGCCTGGACGCGCTCCCGGGTGCCTTCCGCCTGGACGCGCCCCTCCCGAGTGCCTTCCGCCTGGACGCGCTCCCGGGTGCCTTCCGCCTGGACGCGCTCCCGGGTGCCTTCCGCCTGGACGCGCCCCTCCCGGGTGCCATCCGCCTGGGCTGCGCCCGCCGCTCGGCCCAGGGGCAGGGCGAGCAGCACGCCCCACACGATCCCGACGGTGACGACGGCGGCGACGGCGAGCGGGTGACCCTGCCGCGCCAGTCCGGTGGTGATGACCATGAAGGTGATGAAACGGGTGGTGGTCTCCGCCATGGCCCGGCTGACGCCGCCGACCAGCGCCGCCGCGGCCGCCAGAACGACCAGCGCCGACGCCCCGGCCCACCCGTGCCCGGCCACAGCGGCACCGGCGAACCCGGCAGCGGCCACGGCGACCACGATCCCGGCTCCCCTGCCCACCACCCTCCCCCGCGCCCGCCCCGAACGCCTTCCAGCCCGCCGAGCCCCGGCCCCCGAACCGCGACCGCCCGCAGCACCGCCCGCAGCACCGCCCGCGAGGGCGTCGGCCGCCGAAGCGGCAGGGCGGCCGCCGAACGCGGACGAGCCGGGCGCCGGAACCTCGGGCGTTGCGGCCCCGGACGCGGAGACGCCGGTCGCGGCCAGGGCGCCGACGGCGGCGAGAGCGCCCAGGGCGGGGTGGCCTGTGGCGACTCCCAGGGCGACCGGCCCGCCCACGCCCAGCGCGGCGGCGGCCATCCGAAGCCAGATCATACGCAGAGCGTATCAATATGAGGGCAGTTCCCGGCAGATACGGGAACATTCAGTAAGTGATAGCGTAGTAATTGTGGAACAGGGAGAGTTGCGGGCGACGGCCGCCTCGCTGCGGCGGGCCGCCGTCGGGCTCGCCAGGCGGCTGCGCGACGAGCGCACCGCCGAGGCGCCGGGCAGGCTGGGGCTGTCGCTGCTGGGGCACCTGCGCCGGCGCGGCGCGATGACGGCGGGCGAGCTGGCGGCGGCCGAGCTTCTGCAACCGCAGTCGATCACGCGGGCGCTCGCGTCCCTGGAGGAGGGCGGCCTCATCCGCCGCTCCCGCGACGAGGACGACCGCAGGCGCCATCTCCTCGTGCTGACCGACAAGGGCGCGGAAGTGCTCGCCGATCAGGTGAAGGGGTCCGACGCGCGCCTGGCCGAGGCCATGTCCCGCGCGCTCACACCGGAGGAGTGCCGCGTCCTGGGAGTGGCGGCCGACCTGATCGAACGGCTCCTCGACGACCGCCCCGGCGGAGCGTCGTCACGCCACGGCCCCTGACCCTCACCGCAAAAGCGGCCACCACCACCAAAGCGACCATCAGCGCAGAAGGCCGCTGTTCCACGGCCTCACCGCGACAACGGCGCGGCAACACCGCGGAAACGGCGCGGAAACGGCGTGGAAGCGGCGCGGTCAGGCCAGGAAGGCCGCGGTCGTCGTCACGAAGCGGCCGGGGTCGTCGAGCCACGGGAAGTGGCCGGCCCCCGGCTGGACGGTGAACTCGGCCTTCGGCCAGAGCCCGGCGAACTCGGCCACGACGCCCGGGATCGAGTTCAGGTCCACCTCTCCGGCGAGGACCAGCACCGGCGCGCCGTACGAGGCGAGTGCCGCCCGGGTGGCGTCCGGGTCGAAGACGCCCTCGGCGCCGAAGGCGGCGGCTGCCTCGTCGTTCCGGCGCCCGTCCTGGGCCGCGTTGTGGGCCTGGGCCGCCGCGTCCCACCGGCCGTAGTAGAAGGGGTCGATGGCCTTCCAGTTGTCGCCGGTCATCCGGCCGGCCACGATCGCCTCCAGGGCCGCGAAGGCCGGCCCGAACCACGGCTCGTCCTTCCGTAGCCGCGCGGTCGCCATCCGGGCCTCGCCGGTGGCGTCGAGACCGACGGCCCGGGTGCTCGGGGTGATCAGGGCGAGCCTGCCGACGCGCTCGGGGTGCCGTGCCGCGTACAGCGTCGCGAGGTTCGCGCCGGCGCAGTGGGCGAGCAGGTCGATCCGGTCGAGGCCGAGGTGCTCGCGCAGGGCCTCGACGTCGTCCACGAGCCGGTCGCAGCGGTAGGAGGCGGCGTCCTCGGGGGTCGCGGACCGGCCGGTCCCCCGGGGGTCCACCATGATCAGCCGGCGGTGCGCCGTCAGGCCGCCGAGGTCGCCGAGGTATACGGAGTCCTGCATCGGACCGCCCGGCAGGCAGACCAGCGGGTCGCCCTCTCCGAGCGCGTGGTAGGCGAGAGGGGTTCCGTCGTACGCGGTGAAGGCGGGCATCGCCGGATCGTGCCAGCGTGGCCCCGGCCGGTGCAACCGCTTATTCCGCGGGCGCGGCGCGACGGTGCCGCGCCGAGGCGCGCGGCCGCCCGCCGTCCCGTGAGGGAGCGGCGGGCGGGCTCCGCGTCCGCCGCCGTCCAGGTGGCGGCGGACGCGTCTCATGGACGGCGGGTCAGGCCGCGGCCGTGGAGACGACCTTGGCCGGGTTGAGGGCGATGTCCAGCACCTCGCGCACGTCACTGACCGTGTGGATGGTCAGCTCGTCGCGCACCTCCTGGGGCACGTCGTCCAGGTCGGGCTCGTTGCGGGCCGGGATGAGCACCGTGGTGATGCCCGCCCGGTGCGCCGCGAGCAGCTTCTGCTTGACGCCGCCGATCGGCAGGACCCGCCCGGTGAGCGAGATCTCGCCGGTCATGGCCACGTCGCCACGGACCTGGCGGCCCGACAGCAGCGAGGCCAGCGCCGTGGTGAGCGTGACGCCCGCCGAGGGACCGTCCTTCGGCACCGCGCCCGCCGGGAAGTGGACGTGGACCGAGCGGTCCTTCAGCGCGGTCACCGGCAGCTCCAGCTCCGCGCCGTGCGAGCGGAGGTAGGACAAAGCGATCCTGGCCGACTCCTTCATCACGTCGCCGAGCTGGCCGGTCAGCGTGAGGCCGGTCTCGCCGGTCTCGGGGTCGGCCAGCGACGCCTCGACGTACAGGACGTCGCCGCCGGCGCCCGTGACGGCCAGGCCCGTCGCCACGCCCGGCACCGAGGTGCGCTGCTTGGACTCGGGCAGCGACGACTCGGGCACGAACCGCGGCCGCCCGATGTAGCCGACCAGGTCGTCGGCGCCGACCGTGACCGGCAGCTCGCCGTTGGCGGCCACCTTGCGCAGGATGCGGGCGACCGACCGCTCCAGGGAGCGGACGCCGGCCTCACGGGTGTACTCCGCCGCCAGCCTGCGCAGCGCCGCGTCCTCGACCGTGACCTCCTCGGCCGTCAGCCCGGCCAGCTCCAGCTGCCGGGGCAGCAGGTGGTCGCGGGCGATGGCGACCTTCTCGTCCTCGGTGTAGCCGTCGAGGGTGACGACCTCCATGCGGTCGAGCAGCGGCCCGGGGATGGCCTCCAGGACGTTGGCCGTGGCGAGGAAGAGCACGTCGCTCAGGTCCAGCTCGACCTCGAGGTAGTGGTCGCGGAACGTGTGGTTCTGCGCCGGGTCCAGCACCTCCAGCAGGGCGGCCGTCGGGTCGCCGCGGTAGTCGGCGCCGACCTTGTCCACCTCGTCGAGCAGGACGACCGGGTTCATGGAGCCGGCCTCGCGGATGGCGCGGACGATGCGGCCGGGCAGCGCGCCGACGTACGTGCGCCGGTGGCCCCGGATCTCCGCCTCGTCGCGCACGCCGCCGAGGGCGACGCGGACGAACTTGCGGCCCATCGCGCGGGCCACGGACTCGCCGAGCGAGGTCTTGCCCACTCCGGGAGGGCCGGCCAGGGCGAGGACGGCTCCGCTGCGCCGGCCGCCGACGACACCGAGGCCCTTGTCCTGGCGGCGCTTGCGCACGGCCAGGTGCTCGATGATGCGGTCCTTGACGTCGGCGAGGCCGGTGTGGTCGGAGTCGAGCACGGCCCGCGCGCCGGTGATGTCGTAGTTGTCCTCGGTCCGGTCGTTCCACGGGATGTCGAGGACGGTGTCGAGCCAGGTGCGGATCCAGCCGGTCTCCGGGGACTGGTCGGAGGTCCGCTCCAGCTTGTCGACCTCCTTCAGCGCGGCCTCGCGCACCTTCTCCGGCAGGTCGGCCGCCTCGACGCGGGCCCGGTAGTCCTCCTCCTCGCTCTCGGAGGTGTCGCCGTTGAGCTCCTTGAGCTCCTTGCGGACGGCGGCGAGCTGCTGGCGCAGCAGGAACTCCCGCTGCTGCTTCTCCATGCCCTCCTGGACGTCCTTGCGGATCGTCTCGGCGACGTCGAGCTCGGCGAGGTGCTCGCGGGACCACTCGACCAGCCTGGCCAGCCGGTCGGCCGGGTCGGCCGCTTCGAGCAGCTCGACCTTCTGGGCCGTGGTCAGCCAGGGGGTGTAGCCGGAGCTGTCGGCCAGCACCGACGGGTCGTCGATCTGGTTCACCTGGTCGACGACCTGCCACGCGCCGCGCTTCTGCAGGATGGTGGTGGCCAGGGCCTTGTACTCCTTGGCCAGCTCCTCGGCGCGCTCACTGACGGGGACGGCGTCGACCGTGATGGCCTCCACCCACAACGCGGCGCCGGGCCCGGTGGTGCCGGTGCCGACGCGCACCCGGTCCACGCCGCGCACCACGGCGGCGGGCTCGCCTCCGGGCAGCCTGCCGACCTGCTCCACCACGGCCTGCACGCCGACGGCGCCGTAACGGCCGTCGATGCGGGGAACGAGGAGGACTCGCGGCTTGTTGCGTCCGGATGCGCGGCTCGACGACTCGGCCGCGTCGATCGCCGCACGCACCTCGGAGTCGGACAGGTCCAGCGGGACCACCATGCCCGGCAGGACCACCTCGTCGTCCAGCGGCAGGACCGGGAGGGTCAAGCTCTCACTCATGCGAACTCCCAAGGGTTGAGTTATACAGACTCAATTCATCGGAGCCCTCCAGTGTTCCCTTCCTTGCCGATGTTCGCTCAGAGCGATCGTAATCATGTAAGCCAGACCTTTGACGCCCGCAGAGGTATACGCAGTAGACCATCTGGTCTACGGTGTATACCGTGAAGACGACATCAGAGCGCCTGGCCGAGGTGGCGCACGACATCCTGGTGCGTGAAGGCCCCGAGGCCGTGACCATGCGACGGGTCGCCGACGCGGCGGGCGTCACCGCCATGGCGATCTACAAGCACTATCCGAACCGCCAGGCGCTGCTGGACGTCGTGGTGGACCGCGCCTTCCGGAGCCTGGAGACGGGCTGGGGCCTGCGGGGGGCGGGCGGCGACTGGGAGAGCCGGCTCTTCGGGCTGCTGGAGGACTTCCTGGACTTCGCCCTCGGCACCCCGCATCTGTACACGTACCTGATGACCGCGCGGAGGGAGCACGCCAGGCGCTTTCCCGACGACTTCACCGGCGGCCGCTCACCCGCCTTCACCCACCTGGTGGCGCTGGTGGAAGAGGCCATGCGCGCCGGGCGACTGCGCGACGACGACCCGCTCGAGGTGACGCTGGCGCTCACGTCCGGGGTCCAGGGCCTGGTCCAGCTCCACCTGGGCGGGCGCGTCGGGTTGCCGGAGGAGGAGTTCCGCGCGCTGTGCCGCAGAACGGTCAGGAGGGTCCTCGATGGCGTCAAGGCGTAGGCGCGGGCTCGTCGTGGTCCTGACTCTCGTGGTCGCCGCGGTGGCCGCGGTGGGCTACGGCGCCTGGTACGGCAGCGAGCAGGCGGTCGGCGTCGTCCACTACGGCGAGGCCAACACGATGGTGCTGGCCTCCCGGCCGGACGCGGTCACCCTCACCGAGACGCCCGAGACCCGCAAACCGGGCATCTACTGGCTGGAGTGGACCGGGGCGTACACCATGCTCGGACCGATCAGCACGCGGCGGGACGGCCGGGTGACGCGCACAGTGCTGCGCGGCCGGGTCCCCTCAGCGGGCACCCCCGGCTGGTTCGGCAACGTCCCGCCCGGCAACCCCGAGGTCGCCTGGGGAGCGGACTTCTCCGAGATCGCCGTTCCCACCGACCTCGGCCCCGCCCCGGCCTGGTACGTGCCCGGCCGCGGCACCACCTGGGCCGTCGCGGTGCACGGGCAGAACGGCAGGCGCAAGGCCGAGCTGAAGGTGCTGCCGGTCGTGCGCGAGCTGGGCCTGCCGTTCCTGGTCATCACCTACCGCAACGACGAGGGCGCGCCCCGCTCCCCCGACGGACTGCTGCACCAGGGGGTCAGCGAGTGGCGTGACCTGGAGGCGGCCATGCGCGCGGCGCGGGGCATGGGAGCGCGGCGTTTCGTCCTGTACGGGACGTCCATGGGGGGTGCGATCATCGGCCAGTTCCTGACCAACTCGGCGCTGGCGGGCACGGTGGACCGGGTGGTCCTGGACGCTCCCATGATCGACGCCGCCATGACCAGTGAACAGGGGGCGAAGAACCACGGCATGCCGGCGATCTTCGGGACACTCGCCGCCGGCGTCATCGCCTGGCGCACCGGCGTGGATCTCGACCGGATCAGCCTCATCCGGCACCCGCCCGTGGTGCGGCCGCCGCTGTTGCTCCTCCACACCACGGGCGACACCGCGCACCCGGTGCGCGAGTCACGTGACCTGGCCGCCGCCGGCGCACGGCTCGGCTGGGACGTCCGGCTGGAGGAGTTCCCGTACGGAGAGCACACCGAGGCCTGGAACACCGACCGGGCGCGCTACGAGCAAGCCGTGCGCGCCTTCCTGTCGGAGCGCGCATGACCTCGGCTTGTCCGAGCGCGCGCGACCTCGGCGGCGTCCCCCTGCGGTGCGACCGCGGGTCAGCCGGGCGGAGGGGCGCCCTCCTCCGCGGGGCCGTCGGGTGCGGTTTCGGCGGGAGGTTCGCCGGGTGCGTGCTGCGCGGACGTCCGGCCGGCGCTCCGGTGGCCGAGCAGATACGCTGAGTAGCCGTTCGCCGCCGGAGAGGCGCCCGCCTCATGGGGGGTGACGAACATGGGGAACTGGTGTTGAGTCATGTCGAGTCGCCTTCGTTGCGTGTGACGGGGCGCCGACGGGCCGAGGGGGACGACTCCTGGTGCAACAGGATGCCGCCGTCCCCCTCGCCCACTGACGCCGGGGCGTTGCCGCTCTCCGCATGACGGCCATTCATCGTACGTGAATACGATGCACATTCATGTTCACTTCCGAGAGCGCGCGGGGCCTCTCGACGGAAGCGTACATAACATCGAGACCGCCCCGTGCGGGTACTCGTGAATCAAGCTCGGATCAATTTTGCTTCAGGAATCGTACTGGTCAGAGGGCACTTCCTCGGTCGGGGCGCGCATGCGAGCAGCCCAGCAGGGGGCATTTATCCGCATTTATAGAAAATACTGTTGTGCCGGGGAACGGAATTCTTGCCCAGCAGAAAAGAGAGCGCGGGCGACCGGTATTTTTGGCGACACGGTGTCATCATCCGCTTGACGGGAGGGTCACAGGTTTGTGACACTGTGTCATGAAACTGCGGTACGTGATGAGGTGTGGGTGTGACGTCGTTCTCCGAAGCGTTGAGGAACGCCACGTGGGGTGACCATCAGGCGGCCGAGGGCGAGAGCTACCTCACGGAGCTCATGGGCGGCCGGCTCAGCGCCGCCGAGTACGGCGAGATGGTCGCGCAGCACCACTTCGCGTACGCGGCGCTCGACGGCGTGTCCCGCGAGCTGACGGACCACCCGGTGGCGGGACGG
This sequence comes from Nonomuraea sp. NPDC005501, assembly GCF_040605905.1. Taxonomy (NCBI): domain Bacteria; kingdom Bacillati; phylum Actinomycetota; class Actinomycetes; order Streptosporangiales; family Streptosporangiaceae; genus Nonomuraea; species Nonomuraea sp. NPDC005501. The sequence goes on from NZ_JBEXDT010000052.1 coordinate 27,311, forward strand.
TTCGTGTTCCCTGAGTTGTACCGCGAGCGGGCGCTGGAACGCGACCTCGCCACGATCTACGGCGAAGGATGGCGCGACCGGATCACCCCGTCGAAGTCCACCCGGACCCTGATGGCCCGGATCGAGCAGGTGGCCGGCTGGCCCGGCGGGTACGTCGCCCACCACTACACCCGCTACATGGGCGACCTGTCGGGCGGGCAGTTCATCCGGATGGAGCTCCAGCGCATCTACGGGTACGCGAAGGGCGGCGGGGTCGACTTCTACGTGTTCGACGAGGTGGGCAGCCTGCCGAGGTTCAAGCAGGAGTACCGCTCCCGGCTGGACGCGTTCGGGGAGGGCCTCGACGAGCAGGAGCGGCAGCGCGTCGTCCGCGAGGTGAAGCTGGCCTACCAGCTCAACACCGAGGTGCTGGCCGAGCTGCTGCACACGGTGCGCGCGGCGGCCTAGGTCACCGCGCCGTCACAGGTCCGGGCTCCGCCTCGGCCTGCGCGGCCGCGCGGCCTACCATGACCCTATGCCCCGGATCTCCGCCGCGACCATCGGCGAGCACCGCGCCCGCACGCGCGAGCGCATCCTCCAGGCGGTCTCCCGCCTGTCGCGCGAGCAGGGCATCGACGCGCTCTCGATGACCGACGTCGCGCACGAGGCCGGCATCACCAGGACCGCGCTCTACAACTACTACCCCGACAAGGCGGCGCTCCTGCTCGCCTTCACCGAGCAGGTCACCAGCTACTTCATCGAGAGCTACGAGCGGGAGCTGCCCTACGGGGCGACCCCCGCCGAGCGGCTGCGCGCCTACGTGCGGCTCCAGCTCACCGGCCTGGTCGCCCACCCGCATCCCGGCCCCGCCGACCTCGGCGCCGCCCTCGGCCCCGACGCCTACCAGCGGCTGGCCGAGCACGTCGCCCCCATGCAGCGGATCCTGGCGGAGATCCTGGAGAGCGGCGCCGCGTCGGGCGACTTCGAGGTGCCGGACGTGGCGGCGACCGCGCGGATGGTGCTGGCGGTGATCGGCGCGGAGCGGGTGCCCCTGGTGAGCGGCGCCGACACCGTGGACCGGGCCGGGGAGCGGGTGTCGGACTTCGTGCTGCGCGCCCTGGGGGCCCGCGCCGGGAGCTGACCGCGGGGGCCGGGGGGAGATCAAGCTCTACCTCGGGGCGGTGACAGGATGGGGCCCATGGAGAACGGCCACATCCGGCTCGCGTCCGCCCGGGGACGGTGGATCCTCGCCGCCACGGTCCTGGGCTCCGGCCTGACCTTACTCGACAGCACGATCGTCAACGTCGCCCTGCCCTTCCTCGGCAAGGAGCTGGACGCCGACATGGCGGGCCTGCAGTGGACGGTCAACGCCTACACGCTCACGCTGGCCGGCCTCATCCTGCTGGGCGGGTCGCTGGGCGACCGGTTCGGCCGGCGCAAGGTGTTCGTCATCGGCACCGTGTGGTTCGCGATCGCGTCCGCGATGTGCGGGCTGGCCCCCGACGTGGGGTTCCTGGTGGCCGCGCGGGCGCTGCAGGGCGTGGGCGGGGCGCTGCTCACGCCCGGCTCGCTGGCCATCATCCAGGCGTCGTTCGTGAAGGCCGACCGGCCGCGCGCGGTGGGCGCCTGGTCCGGGCTGGGCGGCGTGGCCGCCGCCGTGGGCCCGCTGCTCGGCGGCTGGCTGGTGGAGTGGGCGGGCTGGCGGTGGGCGTTCCTCATCAACCTGCCGTTCGCGGCGCTGGTGGTGCTGGTCGCCGCGCGGCACGTGCCCGAGAGCAGGGACGAGCAGGCCTCCGGCCGCTTCGACGTGCTGGGCGCGGTGCTGGCGGCGCTGACGCTGGCCGGCATCACGTACGGGCTGATCGACCTGAGCGCCCCCGCGCCGCTGATCGCCGGCGTGGCGCTGGGTGTGGCGTTCGTGCTGGTCGAGCGGCGGCGCTCACCGGACGCGCTGGTGCCGGTCGGGATCTTCCGCGACCGGGTGTTCACCGCGGTCAACGTGGTGACGCTGATCATGTACGCGGCGATGGGCGTGGTGTTCTTCCTGCTGGTGGTGCAGCTCCAGGTGGTGTCCGGGTTCTCGCCCATCGCGGCGGGCCTGTCGCTGCTGCCGACGACCGTGCTGATGCTGCTGCTGTCGGCGCCGGCCGGGGAGGTGGCCAAGAGGTTCGGGCCGCGCCTGCCGATGACGGTGGGCATCGTCGTGGCGGGCGCCGGGTTCCTGTGGATGAGCACGATCTCCACCGGCTCCTCGTACCTGCTCCAGGTCCTTCCGGCGGTGGCCGTCTTCGGTCTCGGCCTGTCGGCGGCGGTGGCCCCGCTGACGGCCACCGTGCTGGCCACCGCCGAGGAGCGGTACGCGGGCACGGCCAGCGGCGTCAACAACGCGGTGGCGCGCACGGGCAGCCTGCTCGCGGTGGCCGCGGTGCCGCCGCTCGTGGGCCTGGTCGGCGACGCGTTCGAGCAGCCGGCGGTGTTCGACGCGGGCTTCCGGACCGCGATGATGGTCAGCGCGGTGATGATGTTCGTCTCCGCGGCCATCACGTTCCTCACGATCAGGACGAACGTGCTCGACCCGGAGCGGGCCGACCGCTGAGGCGCCCCGCGGCCCTAGAACGTGAACGGCTGGCTGCGGACGCTGTTGTCGAAGTTGGACAGCAGCAGCTCCGGCTCGCCGACCGCGCGGATGCCCGGCAGCCGCGTGAGCAGCTCGCGGAACATCGTGCGCATCTCCTGGCGGGCCAGGTTGGCGCCGAGGCAGAAGTGCGGCCCCGGCCCGCCGAAGCCGACGTGCGGCTTGGTGTCGCGGGTGATGTCGAACGCGTCGGGGTCGGGGAAGACGCTCTCGTCGCGGTTGGCGGAGCCGTAGAAGAGCACGACCTTGTCGCCCTGCTTCAGCTCCAGCCCGCGCAGCGAGTAGTCCTGTGTGACCGTGCGGCGGAACTGCATGATCGGGGAGACGTAGCGGACCATCTCCTCGATGGCGCCGTTGATGTGGCCGTCGAAGTCACTCGTCAGCAGCTCGCGCTGGGCGGGGTTGTCGGTGAGCAGCTTGATGCCGTGGGCCATCGTGTTGCGCGCGGTCTCGTTGCCGGCGACCAGCAGCAGCGCGAAGAACGAGCCCAGCTCCTTGTCGGTGAGCTTCTCGCCGTCGGGGTTGGCGGTGACCAGCAGCGAGATCAGGTCGCCCTGGGGGTCGGCGGCGCGCTCGTGACCGAGCTTGATCACCATGCGCTGCAGGGCGAGCAGGGCCAGCATGTTCTGGCCGGCGAGCTGGATGCTGCGGGCCAGGCTGGGGCGCACGCCGGTGTAGGCCGTGGAGACGTCGACGTGCTCGTGGACCTTCTCGCGCAGCTCCTGCGGAATGTCGAGCATGTCGCAGATGACGTGGATGGGCAGCCGGGCGGCGACCTGGTGGACGAAGTCACCGGGCCCGTCCTCGACCACGTCGTCGACGATCCGCGCGCAGGCCGCCTCGATGTCGCCCTGCAGACCGGCCAGCATGCGCGGACTGAAGGAGCGGGTGACGATGCGCCGCAGGCGGGCGTGGCGGGGGTCGTCCATGTTGACCATCGACTCGCCGAACACCTGCTTCACCCAGCCGGGCGGCTCGGGGTTGGTGACGGCCGGCTCGCTGGAGAACACCTTGGCGTTGCGGCTGGCCTCCACCACGTCGGCGTGGCGGACCAGGGCGTAGAAGCCCTTGCCGGAGCGCAGGAGCGGCACCCGCTTCTCCTCGAAGAACACCGGGTGCTCCAGCTGCCGGAGCCGGGCGAACGCCTCGTTGCGCTCCTTGGGGGGCTTGCGCCAGAAGCCCAGGTCCGCGAGATCGATGTCCGCCACGTCGATAGCCACGCGCCTATCCTGGCACGGTCCCGGGCCGGCCCGTGATGGGATCGTCGTGCCGGCCGGGCTTCCTGTTCGCGGGGGTCGATGTGCATCCGGACCTCTTGGCGCGTTCCCGTGCCGTTCAGGCCCGGTTCCTTCCGGGGAGTCATCACTGGAGACATGAAAGCGCTGCTCGCCGCATGTCTGCTCCTCCCTCTCGCCTCCGGCCCGGCTCACGCCGGGGCGGGTACGGTCGCCTCCGGCAGGGTCGCTGCCGGTACGGCCGCCGCCGCGCGGTCGTGCGGCGGCGGGGCCTCCGACTTCGACGGCGACGGCCGTCCCGACCTCGCCGTGGCGGCGCCGTACGACGACCGGCGCGCCGGCTCCGTGACCGTCCTGTACGGCGACGGGCGGAAGGTGCGGCTCGTCCAGGACGACGCGGAGCCGGGTGACTCGTTCGGCTCGGCGCTGGCCACCGGGGACTTCGACGGCGACCGGTGCGCCGACCTGGCGGTGGGGGTGTCGGAGGAGTTCACGGGCGAGCGGGTGCCGGGCGGTGACGGCAACGGCGCGGTCCAGGTCTTCCACGGCTCACCGGAGGGGCTGCGCGCGGGCGAGCGGCTGGTGCTGCGCAAGCCGTCCAGCGACCGGTTCGGCGCCACGCTGGCGGCGGGCGACCTGGACGGCGACGGCCGCGACGAGCTGGCGGTGGGCGCGCCCACCCGGGGGCGGGGCGGCGCGGTGGTCGTCTACTGGATGAAGGGGCGCGGCCCGTACGAGATCACGCAGCGCACCCGCTGGGTGCGGCAGGCCGCGAACGTCACCGACCAGTGGGGCGGGGCGCTCGCGACGGGCGACTTCGACGGCGACGGCCGCGACGAGCTGGCCGTGGGCGCGCCCGCCGACAGCGTCACCCGGGACGGCCAGGGCTCGGTGACCGTGCTCGACGTCGCGCGCGGCCGGGCCCTGGGCCTGACGCAGAGCAGCCCGGGGATCAAGGGCTCGGCGGAGAAGTGGGACGCGTTCGGCGCGGCGCTGACCTCCGGCGACTTCGACGGCGACGGAGACGACGACCTGGCCGTCGGGGTGCCCGGCGAGGGGCTGAGCGCCAACCAGCGGGCGATGGACTACGGCGACGGGGCCGTGCACGTGCTCTACGGGGGCCGCTCCGGGCTGCGGGGTGCCCGGAGCGAGATGTGGACGCAGCGGCTGCTGCGAGGCGAGCCGCGCTACTACGACCGGTTCGGGGCGGCGCTGGCGGCCGGGGACTTCAACGGCGACGGCGACGACGAGCTGGCGGTGGGGGTGCCGGGCGAGAACGCGGTGCAGGTGCTGGCCTCCGACCCGGCGGGCGGCCTGACCCGCCACGGGGACGTGCTGGTCAAGGGGCGCGGCGCGGTCCCGGCCGTGCTGCCGGCCGCGCGCGGCGAGCACGTCTCGGCCCTGTCCGTCACGGCGGCGGGGAAGGCGCCCGGAGGACCGGCTGACGGGCTGGTGGTGGCCGAGCCGGACAAGGGCGCGGTGTGGCTCGTGCCGGGCGCGCGCAAGCCGGGCCCGTACCCGGGGGTGCGGCCCGGCCGGGCGCGGGAGCTGGGCGAGGGCACCGGCCTGTACGGCTACGCGCTGGGGTAGGAGCCCGGCTCGGCGGCGGGCAGGACGACGCGGAAGACCGCGCCCTTCCCCTGCTGCGACGAGGCGGTGATCGCGCCCCCGTGCGCCTCCACGAGCGTGGCCGCGATCGACAGGCCCAGCCCGGCCCCGCCGGCGCCGCGCGCCGGGTCGGCCCGGTAGAACCGCTCGAACACCAGCTCCGCGATCTCCTGCGGGAACCCCGGCCCCTCGTCGGCCACCTCCAGCTCCACCCGGTCGCCGGACACGCCGACCCCGACGCGGAACGGCGTGCCGGGCGGCGTGTGGGTGAGCGCGTTGCCGATGAGGTTGCCCAGCACCTGGCCCAGGCGCGGCTCGTCGCCGACCACCGGCACGGGCCCCTCTCCCCCGTCGAGCCGGACGAGCTCGATGACCCGGTCGGGGGCGAGCGTCTGCGCGTCGATGACGGCGGTCGCGGCCAGGCTCAGCAGGTCCACGGGGCGCCGGTCGAGGGCGCGCCGCTGGTCGAGCCGGGCCAGCAGCAGCATGTCCTCCACGAGCAGCCCCATGCGGGCGGCCTGCCCCTCGATGCGGCCGAGCAGCCGCACCGCCTCGTCCAGGCTCCGCTCCTCACCCAGCCGGTACAGCTCGGCGAAGCCCCTGATGGAGGTGAGGGGGGTGCGCAGCTCGTGGGAGGCGTCGGCCATGAACCTGCGCATGACCTCCTCCGACCGCCGGGCGGCCGTGGCCGAGCGGCGGGCCTCCTCGGCCGCCGCCTCCCGCTCCCGCACCGCCACCTCGATCCGGCCGAGCATGCCGTTGAGCGCCCGGCCGAGCTTGCCGACCTCGGTGGTGGCGGCCCACAGCGGCACCCGGCGCGACAGGTCGCCGCCGGCGATGTCGCGGGCGGTGCGGGCGATCTCGCCGAGGGGGCGCAGGCTCCGCCGTACGACCCAGTAGCAGGCGATCCCCAGCACGACCAGCGTGCCGCCGCCGCCCACGACGACGATGAGCATCAGCTGCGAGACGGTGCCGTCCACGTCGCCGAGGTTGATCGCGACGACGCGGCTGTCGCCGTCGCGGGCGGGCACGGCGATCACCCGCCACAGCGGCCCGTCGGCGGGCAGCGACTCGACGGTGAAGGGACGGCCGGCGCGGCGGGCGACCTCGGCGCTGGTCAGGCGGGGCAGGTTCGGGGTGTAGTCGTCGGTGGACTCGGAGAACCTGCGGATCACGGTGCCGCCCGCGTCGACGAGCACGCCGTGGAACAGGCCGTAGAAGCGCTCCGGCGACCGCGGACCGGCGGTGGGGTCGGGGGGCGGCGGCATGCGCGCCGGGCGGCTGGCGGAGTGGAGCTGCTGGTCGACCCGCTCCACGAGGTAGCCGCGCAGCAGCCGGACGGCGAACAGCCCGGTCAGCGCGATGGCCAGCGTGACCATCAGCAGCGTCGCGGACACCAGGCGCAGCCACAGCGGGGTGCGCGCCAGGCGGCGCCGCACGCCGTGGACGGCCTCACTCCCGCGCCCCACGCTCATTCCCTCCGGGTCAGTCCTTCGGCGGGCGCAGGATGTAGCCGACGCCGCGCAGGGTGTGCAGGTGCCGGCGCTCGCCCGTGTCGAGCTTGCGCCGCAGGTAGGAGACGTACGACTCGACGAGGCCGACGTCGGTGCGCCAGTCGCCGTTCCAGACGTGGTCGAGGATCTGGGTCTTGGACAGCACCCGGCCGGTGTTGAGCATGAAGTAACGCAGCAGCCGGAACTCGGTGGGCGACAGCCGCACCGGCAGCCCGTTGCGCCACACCTCGTGCGTCTCCACGTCGAGCTCCAGGTCGCCGGAGCGCAGCCGGTTGGGCAGGGGCGCGCCGCGCCGGGTGCGGCGCAGCACGGCGCGGATGCGGGCGATGACCTCCTCCAGGCTGAACGGCTTGGTGACGTAGTCCTCGCCGAGCCCCAGCCCCGCCAGCCGGTCCTCGGGGGTGTCCTTGGCGGTGACGAACAGCACCGGGACGCGCCGGCCGCGCGAGCGCAGCCGGGTGGCGACGGTCAGGCCGTCGAGGTCGGGCAGCATCACGTCGAGCATGACGAGGTCGGGCGCGCGCTCCTCGGCCACCCGCAGCGCGCTCTTGCCGTCGGCGGCGGTGAACACCTCGAAGCCGGCCATGCGCAGGCTCGCCGAGAACAGCTCCCTGATGTTGGGCTCGTCGTCGACGACCAGCAGCCTGGCCTCGGGGACGCTCATCGGCCGCCGCCTCCCTGGGTGATCGACACGGCCGACACCGAGCCGTCGGCGGCCTTCTCCCCGCGCACCACGACGGTGGTGCCGGTGGCCAGGTCGGACACCTTGGCGGGCTTGGAGATCTGCACCGCGGTCGAGCCGGTGGTCGTGACGGTGACGGTGGAGCCGTCCATGGCCTTCAGGTATACCTTGCCGTCCGCCACCTTCTCGACGGTGCCCACCGTCCCGCCGCCTCCCATGCGGCCCATGCCGGGCTGACCGCCGGGCTGACCGCCGTAACCGGGCTGCGTGCCGTACCCCTGGGGCATGCCGTTGCCGCGCTGGCCGTACCCCTGGGGCCCGGCGCCCGCCTGCCGGCCGGCGGCGGCCGGCACGGCGTCGCCGCCCAGCGTCTTGTGCGCCTGGATGCCGACCAGGACGCCGGCCACCAGCACCACGCCGGCCCCGAGCGCGAGCGTGAGCTTGGACGGCGCCCGGCGCGGCTGGACGGCCAGCTCCTCGCGCAGGTCGTCGCGGAACGGCGAGGAGTCGAGCGAGCTGTCGCGCTCGGCCATGTCAGTCTCCTAGGGGGATACGGGGATGGGGGACGCGTCACTCGTGGCGCAGGGCCTGGATCGGCCTCAGCTTGGCGGCCCGGTTGGCGGGATAGCTGCCGAAGAACAGCCCGATGCCGACCGACACGCCGAGGGCCAGCACGACGGACGACGGGACGAGCACCGGCTCGATGCCGGCGATGGTGAACCGGGTACCGGCGAAGGCCACGAGCACCCCGGACAGCCCGCCGACGAGGCTCAGCAGCGTGGCCTCCATCAGGAACTGGCCGAGGATCGCGCCGCGGGGCGCGCCGATGGCCTTGCGGATGCCGATCTCCCTGGTCCGCTCGGTGACGGTGACGAGCATGATGTTGGTGATGCCGATGCCGCCGACCAGCAGGGAGATCGCCGCGACCGCGCCGAGCAGCACCGTGAAGGTGCCGGTCGCCGCGCTGACGGTCTCCTGGAGGGTGGCCTGGTTGAGGATGCGGTAGTCGGCGGCGGCCGTGCCGGTGATGCCGTGCCGCTGGTTGAGCAGCGCCGTGACCTCGGCCTGCGCCGTCTCGGTGGCGGACGCCCCGGTGGCCCGGACGACGATCGAGCCGAGCGACCCGAACCCGGTCAGGCTCTGCTGGACGGCGGGCAGCGGCGCGATGGCCACGTCGTCGGCGTCCTGCATGCCGCTGGAGCCGCTCTCCTTGAGCACGCCGACGACCGTGAACGGCACGCCGGACACGCTCACCTGCCGGCCGACCGGGTCGAGGTCGCCGAACAGCTCCTCGGCCACGGTCGTGCCCAGCACCATGACCTTGCGGGCGGCGAGCACGTCGTCGTTGAAGAAGTACGTGCCCCGCTCCACCTGCTTGTTCATGGCCTCGAAGTAGCTCGGGTAGGTGCCGACGAGCTGCGAGACGGTGTGGCTGGCGGCCTCGTAGGTGGCGGTGGCCGAGCCGGCGGTCACGACGGGCGAGACGGTCGCGACCGACGGGGCGGCCGCCTTGTCGGTCAGGGCCTCGGCGTCGGCCAGGGTGAGCTGCCTGGCCTGCGTGCGGGGGCCGGTGTTCTGGCCTCCGCCGCCCGGGGCGCCCCGGCCGCCGCCCGAGCCTCCGCCGGTGAAGGACGGCGAGATGGTGAGGGTGTTGGCGCCGAGCCGCTGGATGTTCTGCTGGATGCTCTGGGACGAGCCCTCGCCGACGGCCACGAGCAGGATGACCGCGGCGACGCCGATGAGGATGCCCAGCGTGGTCAGGGCGCTGCGCATCTTGTTGGCCAGCAGGCCGCGCAGCGCGAAGCGGACGATCTCCAGCCGGTTCACCGGGCGGCCTCCGCGAGCCTCGGCGGCGGGCCGTCGACCGGCGCCTGCCTGCGGTCCTCCACGACCTCGCCGTCCACGAGCCGGATGACCCGCTTGGCGTGCGCGGCGACGTCGTCCTCGTGGGTGATGACCACGATCGTGCGGCCCGACTGGCTGAGCCGGTCGAGGATGTCGAGCACGTCGCGGGTGGAGGCGGTGTCGAGGTTGCCGGTGGGCTCGTCCGCCAGCAGCAGGGCCGGCGCGGTGACGAGGGCGCGGGCGACGGCGACGCGCTGCTGCTGGCCGCCGGAGAGCTGGTTGGGCTCGTGGTGGATCCGGTCGGACAGGCCCACCTGCTCCAGCGCGGCGAGCGCGCGGGCGCGGCGCTCGGCCTGGCCGACGCCGCCGTACACGAGTGGCAGCTCCACGTTCGCCAGCGCGCTCATCCGCGGGATCAGGTTGAACGACTGGAAGACGAAGCCGACCCTGCGGTTGCGCAGCAGGGCGAGCTGGTGCTCGTCGAGCAGTCCCACGTCGGCGCCGTCGATCCGGTAGCTGCCGGAGGTGGGGACGTCGAGGCAGCCGAGGATGTTCATGAGGGTGGACTTGCCGGAGCCGGAGGCGCCCATGATGGCGACGTAGTCGCCCTTGTCGACGTCGAGGTCGACGCCGCGCAGCGCGCGGACCCGGGCGTCGCCCTCGCCGTACTCCTTGACCAGGTCCCGCACGCGCAGGACGGGAGCGGTCACCGCCCGCCTCCGGGCACGCCGCCGCCGCCGGGGAAGCCGCCGCCGAAGCCGCGCTGCTGGCCGTTGCCCGTGCCCGTCCCGGTGCCGGTGCTGACGGAGGGCAGGACGAGCACGTCGCCCTCGGACACGCCGGAGGTGATCTCCGAGGTGGCGGTGCCGCGCACCCCCACCTGGACCGGGGTCCTGACCTGGCCGCCGTTCCTCAGCAGCGTGACCGTGCTCTGGCCGCCGCTGGTGGAGATGGCGGCGGTGGGGACGGTGACGGCGTTCTCGGCGGTGCCCACGACGACCTCGACGGTGGCGGTCTGGCCGAGCCGGACCTGCGCGGGCACGCTGCCGAACGTGATCGTCACCGGGTACTGGACGACGTTGTTGCTGGTGGCGGCGACCGGCTGGATCTGGCTCACCTTGCCGGTGGCGGTGACGCCGGGCAGCGCGTCGAAGGTGACGGTGGCGCTCTGGCCGACCTTCAGCTTGCCGGCGTCCGACTCGGTGAACGAGCCGACGAGCTGGAGCTTGCGGGTGTCGGCCACCTCGATGAAGCCCGACGTACCGGACGAGCCGGACGAGGCGGACGAGGCGGACGAGCTGTTCGCGCCCGGCTGGCCGGACTGGGTCTGCCCTGAGCCCGAGGACGAGCCGGAGCCGGAGGAGGAGCCGCCGACGCTGCCGTTCACGGCGGTGACCGTGCCGGCGAACGGCGCCCGGATCACGGTGCCCGCGACCGTGCGGCTCGCCTCGCGGTAGGCGTTGCGCGCCTTGACGTAGGCGGCGTAGAGCTGCGCGGTCGAGGTTCCGTCCTCGGTGGCGGAGGCCAGCGTGGCCTCGGCGGCCGACAGGGTCTCCCGCGCGGCGGCGTCGTCCACCTCGGCGAGGATGTCGCCCTTGCTCACCTTGTCGCCGGCCTTGACGTTGACGCGCTCGACCGTGCCGCTCGTGCCGAACGTCAGCGCCCTGCTCTTGGCGCTCTCCACGGAGCCCGACGCGGTCACCGAGGCGGTCACGCTGCCCCGGCCGGCCGTCGCGGTCCGCAGGGCCGTCTCGCCGGCCGCCTCGTCCGTGCCGAGCTGGGCGTAGGCGAACGCGGCACCGCCCAGGAGGAGCACCACCAGCGCTCCGTTGGTCACCAGCGTCCTGCGGCTGGTAGTGGTCGTCGGCGCTCTGCGCCTGGGGGACACCTTCACAGGCGGTGACCCTGGCACACCAGCCTGCGCCGGAGCCGGGAGCTTGCTGAAGGTTCGCTGACAACGGCCGCCGCCCCGAAGGCACACAGCGAACTCTGAGCCGGCTCGCAGGAGGGCGTGAACCTGCCGCGCCAGGATGGGCCGTCATGAGACCGACTTCGCGGCCGAAGGCGCTCGCGTTGGGCGCGCTGGCCCTGGCCGTCCTGGCGGGCGGCTCCGGCCTGGCCGTAGCGCTGCGCGACGACGCCCCGGCCACCGCCCGGATCCAGCTGGCGGCGGCCAGGCGCGGCGCGGTGACCGCCTCGGTGACGGCCGCCGGCAACACCGTCGACGGGTCGCGCCGTGACCTGGCCTTCGGCGGCTCGGGGACCGTGACGCGCGTGTACGTCAAGGTCGGGGCCAAGGTACGCAAGGGGCAGGTGCTGGCCCGGATCGACGGCCGCGCCGCGCGGGAGTCGTACGAGGTGGCCAAGGCGGACCTGGCGGCGGCCGAGGAGGCGCTGGAGGACGTGTCGTCGTCCACGACGGCCACCTCGTCCTGCGCCCCGTCGTCCTCGGCGGCCCCGGCAGCCGCCGTCCAGGGGGTCGCCGCCCAGGGGGTCGCCGCCCAGGGGGTCGCCGTCCAGGGGGTCGCCGTCCAGGGGGTCGCCGTCCAGGGGGTCGCCGCGCACGGTCTCGCCGCCCAGGCAGTCGTGTTCCGGCGGTCCGGGACGCCCGCCCCTCTCCACGGGACGGCCGCCTCCCCCACGCCCACGCCCTCCTCGGCGTCGCACCCTCCCGGCCGCCCCTCGCCGGACCCGACCCGACCTGAGCCGCAGCCCACGGCGACCGTCACCGTGACGGCCACCGTCACGGTCACCGCGACGGCGACGGCGACGGCGACCACGACCGTCACCGCCGCGCCGCCGACCCGCCCCTCGACCACGGAGCCCACCGCCGGGCCGACGGGCGGCCCGGCTCCGACTCCCACTGCGCCCCCCACCGCGTCCCCCACCGCGTCCCCCACGGGACGTCCCACCGGCGGCCCGAGCGCCGGCCCGACCGGCAAGGCCAGCCCCGGGACCAGCGGCAGGCCGACCGGGAAGGCGACCGGCAAGCCCACGGGCAAGCCGTCGGGCGGTCCCTCCGGCCGGCCCTCGGGCGGTCCCAGCACCCGCGCCTCCAGCGCCGCGCGTCCCTCCCAGGGGGCGTGCGCGCCGGGCGGCGGCGCGAAGGGCGGGCTCAGCGAGGAGCAGGCGCAGGCGAACGTCGACCGCGCCCAGGCGGCGCTGGAGCAGGCCGCCGACGCCGTACGGGGGACCCGCATCGTGGCCCCCGCCGCGGGGACGGTCCTGTCGGTCGCGGGCCGGGCCGGTGACGCCGCCGGCGGCGGCACGTTCGTGAGCCTCGGCGACCTGGACGAGCAGCAGGTCCAGGCCATGGTCACCGAATCCGACGTCAACCGGCTCAAGATCGGCCAGAAGGCGCAGATCACACTGGCCACGCGCCCCGGGCAGCGGTACGCGGGCCGGGTGACCGGCATCGCCCCGACCGCCACCACGGACGGCAGCCTCGTCCGCTACTCCGTCGCACTGGCCTTCGACGAGCCGCCGTCGGGGATCATGCTGGGTCAGACGGCGTCGGTCGTGGTGACGACCGGCAGCGCGGCGGACGCCGTCTACGTGCCCGTCGCGGCGGTGCGCGGCCGCGCGGACGGCGCCTCGGTGGTCACCGTGCGCTCGGGCGGCCGGGACGCCACCCGCGTGGTGCGCACGGGCGTGCGCAGCGACCAGTACGTGCAGGTCACCTCGGGCCTCAGCGAGAGCGACCAGGTGGTGCTGGAGGGCGGCTCGGGGAGCGGGTTCCCCGACGGGGCCTGGCCGGGACGCTGAGCCAACCTTCAGCGTCCGCACAGGAGACGGTCAGGCGCGGGCCTGGGCGGTGGACGGGATCGTGACCCGGTGCGCCGTCCTGGCCCGGGCTCCCCTGCGGGAGATGTAGTCGAGAGTCCGGTAGTCCACCGACAGCTCGTCGCGGGTGAGCCTGGCCATCAGGTACCCGCGCCGCTGGTCGATGAACGAGATGTGCGGGTTCTCCGACAGCGCCTCGGCGATCCACGCCTTGTCGCGGTAGCCGTCGCCGTCGCTGGCGATCGAGGAGGCGATGAGCTCCTTGGCGATCACCGGCGCGTCGGGGTCGTCGAAGTCGGTCTTGAGGTCGGCCAGGTGGTGCATGTGGGCGTCGCCGGTCAGGACGACCGGGTTGGACGTGGCCGCGAGCGAGCCGAGCAGCCGGGTGCGCTCGGGGGCGTAGCCGTCCCAGGAGTCGAGGTTCACCTCGCGGCCCGGCCCGACCTTGTAGTCGCGCTGCGTCATGATGATCTGCTGCCCGAGCAGGTTCCACCGGGCGGTGGAGCCGCGCAGGCCGCTCTCCAGCCAGCTCCACTGGTCCGGGCCGAGCAGCGTCCGCCCGGAGTCGAGCCGGTCGTCGCAGCCGGCCCGCACGCCGTCCAGGCACGCCTGGTCGTCGCGGAACTGGCGGGTGTCGAGCAGGTGGAAGCGCGCCATCGGCCCCCAGGAGACGCGCCGGTTGACCCGCAGCACGGCGCCCTGCAGGCTGGCGCGGCGCAGCGGCATGTTCTCGTAGTAGGCGCGGAAGGCGTGGGCGCGGCGGCCGGCGAACCCGGGCGCGCCGGTGCTGGAGACGGGGCCGGCCCAGTTGTTCTCGATCTCGTGGTCGTCGAAGGCCACCAGCCACGGGGCCGTGGCGTGGGCGAGCTGGAGGTCGGGGTCGCTCTTGTACTGGGCGTGGCGGAGCCGGTAGTCGGCGAGCGTGGCGCACTTGCCGGGCGTGTGGGTGCGGACCCGGCCGGCGAGCGCGGTGTAGCCGCTCGGGCCGTACTCGTACATGTAGTCGCCGAGGAAGACGACGAGCTCCGGCTCCTCCTCGGCGAGGCGCCGGTAGGCGGTGTAGTAGCCGTGCTCGTAGTGGGCGCACGCGGCGACGGCGAACGCGAGGGGCCGCTCTCCCGCGGGCGCGGTCCGGGTCCGGCCGGCGGGCGACAGGCGGCCCTGGGAGCGGAAGCGGTAGAAGTACTCGCGGCCGGGCTCCAGGCCGTCCACCTCGACGTGGACGCTGTGCGCGGCGCCCGCGCGGGCCGTGGTGGTGCCGGAGCGGACGACGGACCCGAAGCGCTCGTCGGCGGCGATCTGCCAGTCGACGTCCACGTCGCGGGACGGCATGCCGCCGCGTCCATCGCCGCCGAGGGGGTCCAGGGCGAGGCGGGTCCAGAGCACGAACCCGTCGGTGGAGGGGTCGCCCGAGGCGACGCCCAGCGTGAACGGGTCGCCCTTGAGGGCGAGGGAGCCGGCCGCCGCGAGGGAGGCGGAGGCCCCCGCCGGTGAGGTGGGGATGGTGAGGGCGCCGGCCTGGGTGAGCAGGCCGGCCGCCGCCGCGGTGAGGAAGGATCTGCGGTTCACGCCTCAGGTATGTCCGGCGCCGCTGACCCGGTCATGACAGCGGCGCCACGTACGAGTGAACAGCGTCGGTCGAGGCCGTGGGCCGGCGCGTGGATCAGGGCTGATCAGCGGGCGATCAGAGGGCGTTCAGAGAGGTCAGGCCGGCGCGCAGCGCGCCGGCCGTCGTGAACGGGACGCCGGTCATTCCCGCCTCCCGGGCCCCGGCCACGTTGACCTGGCGGTCGTCCACGAAGACCACGTCGGCGGGGTCGGCGCCCAGCTCGCGGGCGAGGTGGTCGTAGATCGCGCGATCGGGTTTGACCAGGCCGATCCGGCCGCTGAAGACGCGGTGCGGGATGGCGGCGACCCAGGGCAGCGCCTCCAGGCCGTCCGCCTGGGAGGCGGGGGCGTTCGACAGCAGGCCCACGCCGCTGCCGCCGGCGAGCAGCTCGCCGAGGAGCGCTACCACGCCCTCGTCCGGGTGCGACCAGCTCGCCACGTCCATGGCGTTCAGGCGCGCCGCCTCCCCCGCGTCCACGGACCGGCCCAGGACCGCCGACCAGTACTCCTCCGTCGTCAGGGCGGCCCGGTCGAAGTCGAGGCGGTGCTTCCAGTACCCGGCCCGGAACGCCGCGGGGTCGGCGCCCGCCGCGCGGACCATCTCGTCGACCTCGGACTCGGGCTGGGGCAGCGACAGGACGTTGCCGTAGTCGAAGACGATCCATCTCATGACAGAAAGGGTCGCAGATGCGGGTCGATCGCCGGGCAGCCCAGGTACTTCTCGGCCGTGTGAAAGTCGATCCAGTCCAGGTTCACCAGCTCCTCGACGTCGACGCCGGCGAAGCTGTCGCACAGGTCCGGGGGGATGGCGGCGATGTCGTCCTTGTCGGCGACGTTCACCCACCGCCGGACGCCGGGCGGCCGCCCGCCGCGGCCGTTGACGGGCGCGGGCAGGAGGCGCTCGAAGACGACGTTGCGCATGCCGAGGGGGCTGCCGAGGGTCAGCAGCAGGTCCACCTCGACACCGGGGTCGGACCAGAGCGCCTCGTAGGCGACGACACTGCCCAGGGAGTGGGCGATGACGACGCGCGGCCGGTTGCGCCGGATCGTCGCGGCGACGGCCTGCCGCGACCGCTCCCGCCTGACGGGGTCCGTCAGGTACGCGGCGACCTCGGGCGCGAAGAGCTGGGCGAACGCGGCCGAGCGGGCGTCGAGCCGCGTCAGCAGCCAGCCCGTGAACGTGCGGAGCGCGCCGGTGACGTGCTCGCCCCAGCCGCACTGCCGGGCCCACTCGGCGAGCACGTGGTGGGCGTCGGTCCCCATGGCGGCGAACGCCTGCGGGCCCCGCTCGGGGGCGCGGTCGTGCAGGAGGTGCGAGAAGTAGGCGACCTCGGTGACGTACGGCCTGGCCTCCCCGCCGAGCGCCGCGTGCAAGTAGCGGTTCCACTTGAGGCGCATCGCCTCGGCCGCCCCGCTCACCGAGTTGCCGGCATCGAGGTAGTAGGTGTATTTCCCGATCCCGTGCACGCCGACGATCCCCGCCACAGCGCCTCCCCACTAGACCCGCGGATTCCCGGCGATGGTCGCACATGTCGCTTGCATCCCACCATCAGAAGATCGATGGGAGGTCGCCTCCAGCGGTTACTCGTCGTCCGGGCGGGCCGGCTCGCGCTCCAGGACGGAGCGGACGGCGTCCGGTGAGCGGCCCACCACCGCCGTCCCGTCGTCCGCGGTGATGATCGGCCGCTGGATCAGGACGGGATGGTCGGCCAGCGCCGTGATCCAGCGATGGCGGTGGCCGTCGTCGCGCGGCCAGTCGGTGAGGCCCAGCTCGGCCGCGGCGGCCTCGTTGAGGCGGGTGATGTCCCAGGGCTGCAGGCCGAGGCGCCGCAGAACCTCGTCGATCTCCTGGGCGGTCGGCGGCTGTTCCAGGTAGTGCCGGACGGTGTAGGAGGCGTCGGCGGCGTCCAGGAGGGACAGCGCGCTCGCGCACTTGCTGCAGGCGGGGTTGATCCAGATCTCCATGCCGTGGTCCTACCGCATCGGGACCTCGCGGGGCGAGCGCGCCCCGCGTGTCGGGCCGGTCAGGGGTCGCGGCGGAGGCGTTTGAGGTCGGCGCGCTGCTTCTTGGCGGTGATGCGCCGCTCGACCGCCCCGCGGCCGGGCTTGGTGGGGCGGCGGCGCTTGGGCGGGGGCGCGATCGCCTCCCTCAGGCGCTGCGCCAGCCGTTGGCAGGCGGCCTCACGGTTGCGCAGCTGCGAGCGGTACTCGGAGGCGGCGATCGTGATGACCGGCGAGCCCAGCCGGTCGAGGGCGCGGGCCTTGAGCGCCGGCGGGAGCGCGGTGCTGGCCGCCACGTCGAACGTCAGCTCCACCCGGCTGTCCGTGGTGTTGACGCCCTGGCCGCCCGGGCCGGAGGAGCGGGAGAAGCGCCACACGAGCTCGGCGTCGGGGATGACGACCGCGTCGTTGACGACCAGCGGGCCGGGCATGGTGGTCTGCTCCTGTCGTTCGTCGTGACCGGGGTTCCGGTGACCCCTCCACCGTACCGAGCGGACATATGCCGCGGCCAACGGCTTTTCTCCGGTACGTGTCCCGTACACGGCTCCGGCCCGACCGGTGTGCGGTCGGGCCGGAGGCGTGACGAGCGACGCGGGCCCGGTCAGGCGGTGAGGGCGGCCTCGCGCCGCAGCGCCGGCTGCCTGACGGGTACGGGCTCCATGACGGGCACGGGCTCGCCGACCGGGGCCGTGCACAGGCGGCTCACCACGTCCCGCACCTGCTCGCGCAGCCGGCCCACGGTCAGGCGGCCCCGCTCGTCGAAGTGCGGGCACAGCGGCGAGATGACCAGCTCGGCCCCCGTGACCATGGCCCCCGCCTCGCTGAGCTGCCGGTACAGCTCGGCCTGCGCCCACATGGCGCCGCAGGCGCGGGCGCTGGCGCTCATCACCGCGACGTGCTTGCCGGTCAGGGCGCCGGAGGCGGACATCCACCGCAGCGCGTCCCCCAGCTCGACCGGCAGCAGGCTGTGCTCGGGCGCGATCAGCAGCAGCGCGTCGGCGTCGTCCACCAGGCGGCGCAGGCCAGCGGGCGTGTCGGGCATCGGTCCCCCGGTGAACGGCGGCACCGCGGCGAGTCCCGTCCAGGGCGTGAACTGCACGCCCGGCGGCAGCTCCCCGCCCACCGCTGTCAGCAATCTATTGATGAAGGATCCTGCGTGGAGGCTCGCGGCGATCCCGATGATTCTCACCCTTCGCTCCCGAAGGATCTCAATGAGGTGGCCATGGCCGGGAACCTGCCCGATGTCGGGGATGTCCAACACCAGGTCAAGGTCAAGTTGCGGCCCAAGCCGGCACGGGACTCCGGCGCGCCTCTGACCTGCGAGGACGTTCACTCACTAGAGATCAACAGAATGAAGTTCTGTTACCTCCGAGGCCAGAGTGTTGACCGGGAGGGTGGATTTTACCGGCCTGAGTGGCTACGGGCGCTGGTCGCGGGGGCGGCGGAAGACGACGGCCAGCACCCGCAGCACCAGGATCCCGCTGATGACGAGCAGGTTGTATCCGATGAGCTGGAAGAGGCTGATCTCCGGGGTCACCCGCGGACCGCCCTGGACGCCGAGGAGCAACACCGCCATCAGCCCCGCCGTGGCCCCGAGGACCGTCAGCAGCACCTGGTGGAGCAGCCCGGTCAGGAAGCGGCGGTCGCGGTCGTCGGCGAGGAGGCGGACGTTGACGCCGAGGCGGCCGTGCTCGGCGGCGCTGGCGATGCGCTCCATCCTCCGGGGCAGGCGCCGCAGCATGGGCAGCAGCGCGGCCGCCTCCTGGACGACGGTCTCCTTCAGCGCCCCGCCGTCGAGCCGCTCGGCGAGGTGGCGCCCGGCGAACGAGCGCGCCTCACCGACGAGGTCGAACCCCGGAGCCAGCCGCTGCAGCGTTCCCTCCAGCGTGGCCAGCGCGCGGAACACGGCGGCGACCTCCGGCGGGACGGACAGGCCGTGCCCGGAGACGATCCTGAACAGGTCGGTGAACATCTGGACGCTCGCCGCGCCCGGCACCAGGTGCCTGGCCATGAACTGCCCGAGGGCGCGCTCCAGGGCGGGCTCGTCGATGTCCTCGGGCCTCGGCATCACCTCCAGCAGCGCGTCGGTCACGGCCAGGGGGTCCTGCCGGTTCATGGCGAGCAGGAACCGCTGGAGGGCGGAGCGCATGGAGGTGTCCAGGCGGCCCACCGAGCCGAAGTCGAGCAGGCCGAGCGTGCCGTCGTCGAGCAGCATGAGGTTGCCGGGGTGCGGGTCGGCGTGGAAGACCCCCTCGACCAGCACCTGCCGGAGCAGGCAGTCGAGCAGGGCGCGGGCGAGCTCAGGGCCGCTCTCCGCGCCGGCGGCGGCGAGCGGGCGGCCCGTCAGCCGCTCCATGACGAGGACGCGCTCGCCGCACAGCGCCGTGACGGGGGCCGGGTACGTGACCGCGATCCGGCCGGAGTCCGCGAGCCCGCCGGACGGCCCCGTGGGGGCGGACGGCCGGGACGCGGTGACGGCGGCCATGTTGGCCGCCTCGACGCGGAAGTCGAGCTCCTCGCGCAGCGCCGCCGCGAACCCCTCGGCCAGGTCGCGCACTCCGAGCGAGCGGCCCCAGCGCGTGCGGCTCTCCAGGGTGGCGGCGAGGCGGCGCACGATGTCGAGGTCCCTGGCCACGATCTGGTCGATGTCCGGCCGGCGCACCTTCACCACGACGCTCTCACCGGAGCGCAGCCGGGCGGCGTGCACCTGCGCGATGGACGCGGCGGCCAGCGGCGTACGGTCGAACTCGGCGAACACGGTCTCGGCCGGGCCGCCCAGCTCGGCGGTCAGGACCGGCTCGACCTGCTCCCACGGGGCGGGCGCGACCTGGTCCTGCAGCAGGCCCAGCTCCTCCACGAACTCCGGCGGCAGCAGGTCGCGGCGCGTGGACAGCACCTGGCCGAGCTTGACGAACGTGACGCCGCCGTCGTCGAGCGCCCGGCGCAGCGACGCCGCGAGCCGCTGCCTGCCGGGCCGGTCCTCGACCCGGTCGCCGCGCCCGCGCAGGTACGGGCCGAGGCCGTGCCGGACGGCGATCCGGGTGATCTGGGAGTAGCGCCTGGCCCTGGAGATCCGCCCGCGCAGCGACCGGGCCAGCTCCAACGGCCCCGGGATGGAGCCCGGCGGCACCAGCGCCTCGGCCAGCACGAGGATCACCATGGGGATGAGCACCACGCACATGGTCACGAGCAGGACCACCCACACGGCTCCGATGCCGGGATCGGCCTGCCGTCCCGCGGGGAACGAGCCCATGATCGGCGAGAGCAGCGGCGCGGCGATGGTGAAGGCGAGCAGCGCGGCCAGGAACGTGCGGACGGCCCCGAACCTGACCCCCAGGAGCCGCCGGGCGGCGCCGGCCAGCAGAATGATCAGCACCAGTGCGGCGAGGGAGACGGTCAGCGCCACGGGGAAGTCCATGGCCCCCGATCATCCCAGACATACCACCCGAGACGGACCATTCCCGCCTCTCCCGGCACAGAGCCGCGCGGCGGGGGGCCGGGCCTGGCGGGGCGCGGGGCGCTCCCGGAGGCCCGGGCTGTGGTCGGTCAGCGAGCGGCGGCGGCGCGGGCGCGGCGCTCCTCGCGGCGCTCCACGAAGCGCGCGGCCGTGGCCTCCGTCTTGGCCAGGAACGCCGACAGCTCCTCGCGCGCCTGCTCGCCCTCGGCGTCGAGCCCGGTCTTGTCGAAGACCGACCACTGGCGCAGCACCGGCATGAGCACGTCGTCGAGGTGGAGGCGCAGGTCGTAGATGCCCTCGTGAGCGATGATCATCGCCTTGCGGGTGAAGCCCTCGATGCTCGATCCCGGCATCTGGAAGGTGGTCACCACGTCCGTCACGGCCCGCATGGTCTGGTTGGGCTCGAGCTCGAAGGCCGCCTTGAGCAGGTTGCGGTAGAAGAGCATGTGCAGGTTCTCGTCGGCGGCGATGCGGGCGAGCAGCCGCTCGCAGCCCTCGTCGCCCGACGCCCGGCCGGTGTTGCGGTGCGCGATGCGGGTCGCGAGCTCCTGGAAGGAGACGTACGCGAGCTGCTGGAGCATGGTCCCGTACTCGCTGGCGAAGCCGGTCTCCATGTGGGTCATGCGGGCGCGCTCCAGCGCGACCGGGTCGACCGCGCGGGTGACGGTCAGGTAGTCGCGGATCGCGGTGCCGTGGCGGTCCTCCTCGGCGGTCCAGCGGTGGACCCACGTGCCCCACGCGCCGTCGCGGCCGAAGGTGGTGGCGATCTCGCGGTGGTAGCTGGGCAGGTTGTCCTCGGTCAGCAGGTTGACGATGAGCGATACGCGCGCCGCCTCGGGCATCTTGGAGTCGCTGTCCTGCCACGCCTCGCCCCCGTAGACGCCGTCGAAGTCACGGCCTTCGCTCCACGGGACGTACTCGTGCGGGAACCACTCCTTGGCCATCGTGTGATGGCGGTCGAGCTCTCCCGCGACCACGGGTTCGAGCTCGTGCAGAAGCTCCGTCTGCGTCATCGCCATAAGAACGTTCTCCTTTGTTACGGGACCGTAGGTTAGGTTACCCGAAGGTGGTCCCCGTCCCGTAAGGTGCCGTCATGCTTCCCAGCGTGCGTGGCCTGCTGCTCGACGGCGACGAGCGGCTGATGCTGTTCCGGCGCACGGTTCCGGGACGCGAGGTCTACTGGTCGGTCCCCGGCGGCCATGTGGAGCCCGACGACGCCACGCTGGAGCACACCCTGCGCCGGGAGCTGCTGGAGGAGCTGGGCGCGACGGTGTCGGGCGTCACGCCGCTGACCACGGTGAGCTATCCGTGGCGGGGCGGGGTGAAGGTGCAGCACGTGTACGGCTGCCGCCTGGCCGGCATGGACTGGGCACTGCGGCACGGCCCCGAGGTGGACGACCCGGCGCGCGGGCGCTACGAGGTGGAGCGGGTGCCGCTGCTCCCCTCGGAGATCACCTCGCGGCACGTGGTGCCGGAGCCGGTCGCGGGCTACCTGTCGGAGCACATCGCGGCCCTGCCCCGGCTCATCCGCCGCGACGGTCCTCGATCTCCCACAGGTGGTCGATGACGTGCCAGGCCACGCGCCGCAGGGCGTAGCGGGGCGTCCACCCGGTGTCGCCCGGCGGCTGCCAGGGCCGGGCGAGCACCCCGGCGAGCTCCTCGCGCATCGCGTCGCGGTCCTCGCGCGAGGCGTACCGCTTGTGCCGCACGCCGAGCTTGCGGGCGTAGGAGCGCTCCGCCTCCACGACGTGGTCGTAGATCTTCGACGTGTCGCGCCCGCCGCCGCGCGGACCCTTGCGCAGCTCCTCCGGCGAGGCCGCCACGGTCTCGTCGAACAGCTCCCAGGCGGCCCGCAGCAGCGCCACCTGCCGGGCGGCCTCCTCCGCCCCGAGGGGCTCCAGGTCCAGGTCCGGCGTCGCGGACGGCGCGCCGAAGTCCGTGGTCATGTCGCCGGGCACCCGGGCGGCCACGGCCGGCTCCCCCGGCTCGAACGCCAGGCCGGCCCGCTCCGCGATCGCCCGGTAGCGGGGGGCGTACTCCACGAGCAGGTCGAGCGCCGCCTCCTCGCCCTTGGCGACCCGGCACCAGCCGGGCCACTCCAGCGAGCAGGCGAAGACCTTCTTGGGGCCGAGCTCCAGATAGACACGGGTCATGGTCTCCACCATGCCAGCCGTACCTGTCAGAAGCTGTCAGGTACGGCGGCTCACACGAGATCGACGAGCTCGGCCACCGAGCCGACGACGAGCGAGGGCCGGTAGGGGAAGCGGTCGATCTGCTGGGGCTGGGTGACGCCGGTGAGGACGAGGATCGTGTAGAGGCCGGCCTCCATGCCGCACACGACGTCGGTGTCCATGCGGTCGCCGATCATCGCGGTCGTCTCGCTGTGGCCCTCGATGGCGTTGAGCGCGCTGCGCATCATCCGGGGGTTGGGCTTGCCGACGAAGTACGGGTCCACGCCCGTCGCCTTGGTGATCATCGCGGCGACCGCGCCGCAGGCCGGCAGGGAGCCCTCGGTGGAGGGGCCGATCGGGTCGGGGTTGGTGGCGATGAAGCGGGCGCCGTTCTCGATGAGCCGGATCGCGCGGGTGATCTGGGTGAAGCTGTAGGTGCGCGTCTCGCCGAGCACGACGTAGTCCGGGTCGAGGTCGGTGAGCACGTAGCCGACCTCGTGCAGGGCCGTGGTCAGCCCGGCCTCGCCGATCACGTACGCCGAGCCGCCGGGCCGTTGGTCGTCGAGGAACTCGGCGGTCGCCATCGCGGAGGTCCAGATCGACCCCTCCGGCACCTCCAGCCCGGCCGCCGCCAGCCGTACGGACAGGTCGCGGGGGGTGTAGATCGAGTTGTTGGTCAGCACCCTGAACGGCTTGCCCGACTCGCTGAGCCGCTTGATGAAGGTGTCGGCACCGGGCACCGGGCGGCCCTCGTGCACGAGGACGCCGTCCATGTCGGAGAGCCAGTAATCAATCCGTTTACGCTCGGTCACCCGGTCATCGTACCGAGGGAGTCTTGTCGACTTCGCGACCGGCATGTGAGCGAATAGTGCCTATGTCGCACATGCCGTTCACTGAATCCGCCCGTGACCTGCGGGACGAGCTGGTCGCGCTGCGCCGCTCCCTGCACGCCACCCCCGAGTTGGGCCTCATGCTGCCGCGCACCCAGGAGAAGGTCCTGGCGGCGCTCGACGGGCTGCCCCTGGAGATCACGACGGGCACCGCGCTCAGCTCCGTCACCGCCGTGCTGCGCGGCGGGCGGCGGCCGGCCGGCGGGGAGGCCCCGGTCGTGCTGCTGCGCGGCGACATGGACGGCCTGCCCGTCACGGAGCGGAACGACCTGCCGTACCGCTCGGAGATCGAGGGCCGGATGCACGCGTGCGGCCACGACCTGCACACCGCGATGCTGGCGGGGGCGGCGCGGCTGCTGAGCGAGCGGCGCGAGGAGCTGCCGGGCGACGTCGTGTTCATGTTCCAGCCCGGCGAGGAGGGGTTCGAGGGCGCCAAGGTCATGATCGACGAGGGCGTGCTGGAGGCGGCCGGCCCCCGGCCGGTCGCGGCGTACGGACTGCACGTGATCTCCTCGATGCTGCCGCCGGGGCTGTTCACCTCGCGGCCGGGGCCCATCATGGCGGCGGCCGACGTCTTCCGGGTGAAGGTGAAGGGGCGCGGCGGCCATGGCTCCAGCCCGCACCGGGCGCTGGACCCGGTGCAGGCGGGCTGCGCGATGGTGACGGAGCTGCAGACGATGGTCACGCGCACGTTCGACGTGTTCGACCCGGTGGTGGTCACGGTCGGGCAGTTCCACGGCGGGACGGCCGACAACGTGATCCCGGACGAGGCGTGGTTCGAGGCGACGGTCCGGACGTTCAGCGCGGACGCGCGGGCCGTGGTGAAGCGGCGGCTGGTCGAGGTGGTGGAGGGCGTCGCGGCGGCGCACGCGCTGGGCGTGGAGACGTCGTTCGGCATGGGGTACCCGGTGACGGTGAACGACGCGGACGAGGCCGGCTTCGCCGAGCGGACGGCCGGTGAGCTGTTCGGGCCCGGCCGGTTCTTCGTCACGCCGCAGCCGGTGATGGGCTCGGAGGACTTCTCGTACGTGCTGGAGCGGGTGCCGGGCGCGTTCCTGTTCCTGGGCGCGTGCCCGGCGGACCTCGACCCGGCGGCGGCGCCGTACAACCACTCGCCCGAGGCGCGGTTCGACGACGCGGTGGTGCCGGACGGCGCGGCGCTGCTGGCGACGCTGGCCTGCGACCGGCTGACGGCGGCGGCGACCCTGGCCTCCTGACCTGCGCCGGAGCACTCCGCGCGGGTCCGTACGCTGGACGTCATGACCGGTGTCCGTACCTTGGACGGCTCGGCCGCGGTCCGTACGCTGGGCGCCATGATCGATCATGTCGCCATCGACGGGCGGGCCGCCGGCGCCGCCGACCTCGGGGCGGCCGTGGCGGCCCGCTACGGCCACTTCACCGCCATGCAGGTGCGCGGGGGGCGGGTGCGCGGCCTGGCTCTGCACCTGGACCGCCTCCGCGAGGCCACCCGGGAGCTGTTCGGCACGGCCCTCGACGAGGAGCTCGTCCTGGCCACCGCCCGCCTGGCCCTGCGGGGCGAGCCCGACGCGAGCGTGCGGGTGATCGTCGCCGAGCGCGACGGCCTGCGGGTGATCGCCACGGCGGCCCCTGCGCACGCGTGGCCGGCCGGGCCGCAGGCCCTCCTCCCGGTGCCCTACCGGCGCTACCTGCCGCACATCAAGCACCTCGGCGGCTTCCCGCAGGCCCACCTGGGCCTGCGGGCCAGGGCCGAGGGCTTCGACGACGCGCTGCTCGTCGGGCCGGACGGCCTGATCTCCGAAGGGACGATCGCCAACCTGGGCTGCTCCGACGGGGAGCGGATCGTCTGGCCGGAGGCGCCGATGCTGCGCGGCATCACGATGGCGCTGCTGGAGGGCGAGCTGCCCGCCGAGCGGCGCCCGCTCACGGTGGCGGATCTGCCGGCCCATCCGGCGGTCTTCATGACCAACTCGTGGGGCGTCGTGCCGGTGTGCCGGGTGGGCGACCTGCCGTTGAAGACGGACGAGACGGCCATGGCACGGGTGGCGGCGGCCTACGAGGGAGTGCCCTGGGACGTGCTCTGACCGGCGGGTCCGGGCTCCGGGCGGGCCCCGGGCGGGATGGCGCCGAGCGCCATTGCGGACACCGATGAAGGAAAGTTACATTAACCTCACAACCCCTGGAGATTATTGACGCGTCTTTCCCCCGACCGTAGGGTCCGGGTCAATCCTGCAGATCCTGAACAGGCGAGACATCCCCCGGAGCGGAACATGAAGCGACTAGCAGCGGTAGTGGCGTTGCTGGGCCTTGCCACCGTGACAGCGTGCAGCAGCGGTGGTTCCACCAACAAGTCCGGTTCGGGCGGAGGTGGCGGGCTCTTCACCACGATCGACGTGAACAGGCCCGGTCTGGACGCGTCGGCGCCGGCCAACCCGTACAACCCGAAGGGGAACTCGTTCCCCGGGTTCAACTCCATGAAGCTGGGCTGGGTCAAGAACCACCTGACGGACCCGAACCAGGCGCTCCCCGGCATCGCGGCCAGCTGGGAGGTCGCCCCCGACAACTCCGCCATCACGCTGAAGCTGCAGCCGAACGCGAAGTGGTCGGACGGCCAGCCGGTCACCGCCGAGGACGTCAAGATGTCCATCGGGATCGCCTACACCCAGGGCAGCACCGCCTTCTCGGTCACCCCGGGCGCCGCGGGAGCCGCCGCGGACGTGACCGTGGTGGACGACAAGACCCTGAAGATCACGCAGGAGATGGCCAACCCGAGCCCCAAGTTCGTGCGCGGCGTGCTGGACACCACGATCCTGCCGTCCCACGTCTGGAAGGACGTCCTGCCCGCGACGTTCTGGGACACGCTGAAGACCGCCCGCGGTGACGGCGCCGACGCCGAGAAGGCGCGCGCCGACATCACCGCGTTCGGCCAGAAGGTCCTCACCTTCGCCCCGCCCAAGGACGTCTCGGCCGGCCCGTTCGTGCTGGAGCGGGTCAACCCCGGCGAGGCGCTGCTGGTCAAGAACAAGAACTTCTACAACGTCGCCAACGTGGCCCCGGCCCAGGTGAAGTTCCTCAACTACACCGGCAACGAGCAGATCTGGAACTACCTCACCGCCGGCAAGCTCGACCAGTCCGGCTTCGTCGCGGCCCCCACGGACGTGATGAACCGGATCAAGCAGGCGCCAGGCAACGAGGTCATCAAGGGCTACTCGCCGGTGGCCGTGAGCATGGCCTTCAACCAGTCCAAGAAGCCGTACGACAACGTGCACGTGCGCCGCGGCCTGGCCTACCTCATCGACCGCGACCAGGTCACCAAGGTCGCCTCGCCGGAGGGCGGCACCCCGGCCGTGACCACCAGCGGCATCCACCAGAAGGCCGCCGCGGCCTGGATCCCGGACACGCTCCCCAAGCTCGACCCGTACAAGGTGGACGCGGCCAAGGCGGAGGCCGAGTTCAAGCAGGCCGGCCTGTCCAAGAAGGACGGCAAGTGGACCCTCGCCGACGGCACGCCGTGGAAGGTCTCCATGCACGCGCCGTCCGGCTTCTCCGACTGGCTGTCGGCCCAGGAGAACATCAAGAGCCAGCTCGTCAAGAACGGCATCGACGCCGAGGTCGTGACCACCACCGACTACCCGCTCTACCTTGAGGAGCTGGCGGCCGGCAAGTACGACGTCGGCTTCTGGCTGATGGCGCTCGGCCCCGCGCCGTACGACATCTTCCAGCGCCTCTACGGCGCCTCCAACGGCTGGACCAACGTCGCCGGCAAGGTCACGCACGCCGCGCCCGGCAAGGGCGGCAACTGGATGGGCGGCCCCGAGGAGATCGAAGTCGACGGCGCCAAGATCAACCCGGGTGAGCTGACCGGCAAGCTGAACACGGCGACCGAGGACCAGGCCAAGCCGATCATGGCCCAGCTGGCCACCGCCGCCAACCAGGACCTGCCGGTCATCCAGCTCTGGGACTACGTCAACAACCAGTTCGTCAACAACAGCCGCTTCACCGGCTGGCCGCACGACGACGAGATCCTCCGCCTCGGCACCGGGGTGCTCCCCGCCGGCGTGTGGATCCAGCTCGGCATGGTCAAGGCGAAGCAGTAAGGCACTTATGACGGTCATCGCACGGCGACTCGCGGGCCACCTGGCCCGCGGGCTCGTCATGATCCTTGTGGTCGCCACGGTCAGCTTCTTCATCGTGAACAACATCCCGGGCGACCCCATGGCCGCCCGCTACGAGAAGCTGATCGAGGGCGGCATGTCCCCGGAGGCGGCCGCGCAGGCCGTCAAGGTGCTCTACGGCTTCCAGCCGACGGGCACCCTGTGGCAGCAGTACACCGACTACATGGCCGGGCTGGTCCACCTGGACCTCGGCGTCTCCGTCAGCAGGCCGGGCACCCCCGTCCTCGACGTGCTGGGCGAGGCGGCCAAGTGGACGGTGCTGCCGGTGCTGGCCGGCACGCTGCTCAGCTTCCTCGTCGGCGTCATGCTCGGGGTGTTCGCGGCGATCAAGCGCAAGAGCAAGCTGGGCGACGCCCTGGCGATCTCCGGCTCGCTGCTGCACGGCATCCCGCAGTACGTGCTGGCGATGCTGCTCGTGGTGATCTTCGCGACGCTCATCCCGATCCTGCCCGCCGAAGGGCCGGTGGACATCCTCTTCGAGCCCGGGTTCAACGCCGGCTACATCGGCTCGCTCGCCGAGCACGCCGTGCTGCCGGTCGTCACCTACGCCCTGTCGGCGTACGGCGGCTGGGTCCTGGCGATGAAGTCGAGTGTGGTGACCGTCCTGGGCGACGACTTCATCCTGGCCGCGGAGCTGCGCGGGATGAAGCGCTCGATCGTCTTCCGCTACATCGCGCGCAACGCGATCCTGCCGCTGTTCACGATCCTGGCGCTGTCGCTCGGGCTGCTGCTCGGCGGCGCCGTCTTCATCGAGAAGATCTTCAACTATCCGGGCCTCGGCCTGATGCTCATCAACGGCGTCAACGACCGCGACTACGCCCTGATGAGCGGGGCCTTCCTGCTCATCACGACGGCGGTGATCGTGGCGAACATCGTGGCCGACCTGTTCTACACCACGATCGACCCGCGGGTGCGCAGCGGAGAGGAGGCGTCATGAGCGCCACGCTCATCCCCGAGGCGTCGTCCGGCGGGACCGGCGCGGGGCCCGGGGCCCCGTCCACGGCCTCGACCATGCGGCGCAACTTCTGGCGCGGCGTGTGGCGGGTGATGAGGCGCAAGCCCAGCCGGCTGGCCGGCGCGGTCATCCTCGTGGGCTTCGCCTTCATGGCGATCTTCGGGCCGATGTTCTACCCGGACCAGCTGCCGGACAACGCCAACGCGATCACCCAGCCGCCGAGCTGGGAGCACTGGTTCGGCACCGACCCGCAGGGCCGCGACGTGCTGGCGCTGGTCATCACCGGCTCCCGGTACGTGCTGCTCAGCGCCGCCGTCACCGCGCTCATCACCGTGGTCTTCGGCACCGGGCTCGGCCTGTTCTCCGGCTTCAAGCGGGGCCGCTGGGACACCGTGCTCATGCGGGTCACCGACATGAAGCTGACGATCCCCGGCCTGCCCCTGCTGCTCGTCCTCGCGACGGTCTGGAAGTTCGGCAACCCGCTGCAGATGGGCCTGGTGCTCGGCCTGCTCGGCTGGGGCGGCGTGGCCCGCGCGGTGCGGGCGCAGACGCTGTCGCTGCGCGAGCGCGGCTTCATCGAGGCGGCGCGCGGCCTCGGCCTGTCCACGCGCCACATCATCGGCAAGGAGCTGCTGCCGAGCATGGCGCCGTACATCGCGATGAACATGCTCATCGCGGTCACCGGCGCCGTCTACGCGCAGGTCGGCCTGTTCTTCCTGGGCGTGCTGCCGTACGAGTCGAACAACTGGGGCGTGATGCTCAACCTGGCCGTCTTCCAGGCCGGCGCGATGATCACCCCCTACGCGCTCGGCTACCTGCTGGCGCCGCTGCTCGCGATCCTGCTGCTGACGCTCGGCATCGTGCTCGTGGTCGACGCCATGGACGAGATCTTCAACCCCCGGCTGCGTGAGGAGTAACGGTGGCCCAGCCAGAGACGGCAGCCCCGCAGGCGGCGCCCGAGCCGGTCACGGCGCCGGCGACGCCCGCCCCAGGGGTGCGCATCGACGGCCTGACCGTCGTCTACAAGACCCCCGCCGGCGAGCTGCCGGCCGTCCGCGACGTCAGCCTCACCCTGGAGCCAGGCTCGATCACCGGCATCGTCGGCGAGTCCGGCTCCGGCAAGTCCACGCTGGCGCTGTCGCTGCTCAACGCGGTGCAGCCGCCGGGGCGGATCTCGGCGGGCAGCGTCGAGATCGACGGGCTCGGCGACGTCGTCGGCCTCGCGGGCGAGCGGCTGCGCAAGGCGCGCGGCGCGCACATCGGGTACGTCTTCCAGGCGGCCCAGAACTCCCTGAACCCGCTCAAGACGGTCGGCAAGCAGCTCCTCGACCTGGGCCGCTCCCACGGCGTGGACGACCTGCGCGGCCTGGTCCGCGAGGCGAAGGAGCTGCTCGGCCGGATGGGCCTCGACGGGGCCCGGGTCCTCGACTCGCACCAGCACGAGCTGTCCGGCGGCATGCGCCAGCGGGTCGGCATCATGCTGGCGCTGGTGCTCAACGCGCACCTGGTCGTCCTCGACGAGCCGACCACCGCCCTCGACATGATCACCCAGGCGAACATCCTGAAGATCGTCCGGGAGGTCCACGCCGAGCGCGGCCTGACCACGCTGGTCATCACGCACGACATCGGCGTGGTGGCGGAGGTGGCCGACCGGCTGGCGGTCATGTACGGCGGGCGACTCGTCGAGCAGGGACCGACCCGCGAGGTGCTGGGCGCGCCCAGCCACCCGTACACCCGGGGCCTCATCCAGGCCATCCCGCGGCTCGTCGGCGACATCGACGAGGCGCGGGCGCTGCCCGGCCGGCCGCCGACGCTGGCGACCGTGCCGAAGCAGGGCTGCGTGTTCCGGGAGCGCTGCGCCCTGCGCATGGACGTCTGCGAGAGCGACGACCCGGCGGCCGTCGCGCACGGGCCGAGGATCGTGGCCTGCCACGCGGTGGGCGTCAAGGAGCACGCGTGATCACGGGAACAGGCATCACCAAGACCTTCAAGCAGCGGGGCGGCGTGCTCGCCGGGCGTGAGGTGCGGGCGCTGCGCGGCGTCGACTTCACCATCGCCAAGGGCGGCGCGGCCTCGTTCATCGGCGAGTCGGGCTGCGGCAAGACCACGCTCGGCCGGATCATCGCCGGGCTGGAGACGTACGACGAGGGCGAGATCGCCATCGACGGCACGCCGATGACGCCGCTCAGGACCAAGCAGCGCCAGCCGCACTTCCGCAAGATCCAGATGATCCATCAGGACCCCTACTCGGCCCTGAACCCCACCCGCACCATCCACCAGACCCTCCAGGCTCCGCTGGCGCTGCGCGCGAAGCAGACCGGCCGATCGAGGAAGTGGATGGAGGAGCGGGCCGCCGAGGTGCTGTCGCTGGTCGGCCTCGACCCGGGCACCGTGCTGTCGCGCTACCCGCACCAGCTCTCGGGCGGCATGCGGCAGCGCGTCGTCATCGCCCGCGCGCTGACCGTGGACCCCGAGATGCTCGTCGCCGACGAGGCCGTCTCCATGATCGACGTGTCGTTGCGGCTGGGCATCCTCGCGCTGCTGAAGGACCTGCGCGAGCGGCTCGGCGTGGCCGTGCTGTTCATCACCCACGACGTGGCCACCTCCCGCTACATCGGCGGCGACGGCGAGCTGTACGTCATCTACCGGGGCCAGGTCGTGGAGCGGGGGCCGGTGGACACGGTCATCGCCGACCCGGTCCACCCGTACACGCAGTCGCTGCTGTCGGCCATCCCGGTGCTGCACGGGCTGGAGCAGCCCGGCGAGCAGCCGGTGGTGCCGCTGGAGTCGCTGGACGAGTCGAAGGCCGACTCCGGCTGCCTGTTCGCCCGCCGCTGCCCGTTCCGGAGCGAGCGGTGCGAGACGGAGCTGCCGCTGCTCCGGGCGACCGACGGCGTCCCGCAGGAGCACGCGTGCTTCCACCCGGAGCGCCGCGACGTCATCGCCCGCCCGCTGAGCGGCGTGTGAGCCGGGTGCCGCAGGCCGCCGGACTCGGTGGGGCGGAGCTGCGGGAGGCCGTGCGAGCCGCCGAGGCCGCGCTGACGCTCGACTCCGCCGAGGCGGGCGCGCTCGTACGGCGGCTGGCCGCGCCCCCGGCGGACCGGACGTGGACCGCGCTGGTGGCGGGCGGCGGCGTCGTCATGGCGTCCCTGTCGTCCAGGGATCCCTCCGTGGGACACCTCGACCTGCTGGCCGTCCACCCGGAGCGGCAGGGGCGCGGCGTCGGCCGGGAGCTGGTCCGGGCGGCCGAGGAGTGGCTGCGCGGGCAGGGCGCGACCCAGGCCCGCTTCGCCGGCAACCCGCCGTGCTACGCCTGGCCCGGCGTGGACGTCCGCTACACCGCCGCCGCCTGCCTGGCCGAGAGCCTGGGCTACGAGCGCTACCACGTCGCCTGGAACATGACCGCCCGCCTCACCACCGCCCACATCACCACGGGCGACACTGCCACGGCCGGGCTCGCCACGGCCGACCTCGGCACGGCGAACGACCTCGCGCTCCTGGCCGAGGCGGGGGTGGCCGTGCGCCGCGCGGACGACGGGGACGAGCGCGGCCGGGTGGCCGCCTTCGTGGGCGAGCACTGGAACGAGCGCTGGGCCTGGGAGGCGCTCAACGCCACCGGCCTGCACTACGCCGAGCGCGACGGCCGGGTGCTGGGGTTCGCCGCCTGGGGCTCGCGGCCCTCGTGGTTCGGGCCGATGGGCACGGCGCCGGAGGCACGCGGGCTCGGCGTGGGCCGGGTGCTGCTGCGCCGGTGCCTGGCCGAGCAGCGCGCCGCCGGCCAGGCCACCGCCGAGATCGGGTGGGTGGGGCCGCTGCGGTTCTACGCGCGCGCCGTGGGCGCGCGCGCCGAACGCGTCTTCTGGCTCTACCGGCGCGACCTGGCGTGATGTCAGGTGTAGAGCAGCGGCCCGCCGGGGGGAGCGGGCTCGGGGCACAGGGGGCGCGGGTCCTCGCCCTTGTCCAGGCACGCCGTGAGCGTGTCGGACCCCCACAGGTGGTTCTCGGCGTTCTCCGGCCCCCACCAGCCGAAGCCGTCCGGGTAGAGCGTGCGGGCCACGTGCAGCATGGACACGCCGGTCAGCACCGGCCGGAACGCGGCCCGGTCGTGCACGTGGAGCTGGACGCCCCGCACGGCCGTCCCCGCGTGCTTGTGGAAGGTGGGGGTGAACCAGGTGTCACGGAAACGCACCCCCGGCAGGTCCAGCGCGGCCAGCTCGGCGGCGAACCGCTCGTCCGCGAACGGCGCGCCGACCAGCTCGAACGGCCGGGTCGTGCCGCGCCCCTCCGAGAACGTGGTGCCCTCGAACAGGCCGGTCCCGGGGTAGACGAGCACGGTGTCGGGGGTCGGCATGTTGACCGACGGCATCACCCACGGCAGCCCGGTCGCGGCGGCGTCCATGTCGCGCCGCCAGCCCTCCATCTCGACGACGCGCAGGTCCAGGTCGAAGCCGAACAGCACGGCCAGCTCCCCCGCGGTCCTGCCGTGCCGCACCGGCAGCGGGAACCTGCCGACGAAGCTCACGAACGCCGGGTCCAGCTCCGGACCCTCCGTCACGGTCCCGCCCAGCGGGTTCGGCCGGTCGAGCACCACGAACCGCAGCCCCAGCCGCGCGGCCGAGGCCATCAGGTCGTACATCGTCCACACGTAGGTGTAGAAGCGGGTCCCCACGTCGGCGATGTCGAAGACCAGCGTGTCGGCCCCGGAGCGGGCCACCACCTCGTCCAGCGCCTCGCCGGAGCGCTTGTGCGTGTCGAAGGCCGGCAGCCCGGTCCGCGGATCGGTCGTGTCCGGCTCGCTGGAGTCCGCCTGCGCGGTCCCGCGCACGCCGTGCTCCGGGCCGAACAGCGCCACCAGCGGCGCTCCGGCCGCCAGCAGGGCCTGCGCCGTGGGGGTCAGGTCGGGCAGGACTCCGGTGGGGTTGGTGATGAGGCCGAGCCGCCGTCCGCCGGCCAGGGAGGGATCCGCGGCCAGCCGCTCGGCACCGGTTCGTACATAGGTCATGAATCCATAATCTGAAAGATATTTACAAGAGAGAAGGAGAAGGTGGAAATTAGCGTCATGATTGATCCGCTATCCGAGCCCTCCACCGTGTCGTCCGCCGGTGCGTCAGCCGCTCCCGCCGACGGTCAGACCGCAGTGCCGTCCGGCGAGCTGGCCACCGAGCAGAGCGACCCCCGCTACTCCCAGATCGACCGGCTGCCGACCGAGCAGATCGCGCGCCTGATGAACCAGGCCGACGCGGCCGTGCCCGCCGCCGTCGCGGTGGTGATCCCCGCCATCTCGGCCGCCATCGACGCGATCTCCGCGCGGATGGGCTCGGGCGGCCGGCTGCTGTACGTCGGCGCCGGCACGTCGGGGCGGCTGGCCGTGCTCGACGCGTCGGAGTGCCCGCCCACGTTCGGCACCGACCCGGAGCTCGTCCAGGGCGTCATCGCCGGCGGCCCGGACGCGCTCACGCGCTCCGTGGAGGGCGCGGAGGACGACGCCGAGGCCGGCGCCGCGGACCTGGCGCGCCTGGAGGTGGGACCGCTCGACTCGGTGGTGGGCGTGTCCGCCAGCGGCCGCGCGCCGTTCGTGCTCGGCGCCCTGGCGGAGGCGCGGCGGCGCGGCGCGCTGACCGTCGGCCTGTCGTGCAACGACGGCGCGCCCCTGTCGGCCGCCGCCGAGCACGCGATCGAGGTCGTCGTGGGACCCGAGGTGGTGGCCGGCTCGACCCGGCTCAAGGCCGGCACCGCGCAGAAGCTCGTGCTCAACATGATCTCCACGATCGCGATGGTGCGGCTCGGGCGCACGTACGGAAACCGG
>NZ_JBEXDT010000053.1:0-61580 GCF_040605905.1 Nonomuraea sp. NPDC005501
GCCCGCCCCCACTCCCGGGGGCGGGCCGTTCGCGTGCCCGGCCTCCCGCGCGGGCTGCGGGTGCCCGGCCTATGGCGGGGGTGGGGTGTGCGGGTGCCGGGCCCCCGGCGGGGCGGGGTGTGCGAATGTGCGGCCTATGGCGGGGGTGGGGGTTGCGGGTGCCCGGCCTCTGGCGGGATGGGCCTGCGTGTCCGGGCCTCCCGGGGTGAGGTCGTGCTGGGCTCTCCTGTGGGAGGCGGCCGGCGGCCGGACGGGCGAGGCGCCCGGTTGACTCGTCCGGATAAGGCGGCTGATGAGATGTGACGTGGTACCAATAGATACAACGCACGCGCGCCGCCACGTACCTGAAAATAGTGACTTATCGCGGTAAACCAAAGGTGCCGGCAAAGCGTCGTGTGCCTGACATGTTCTCGCCTCGGTGCGTTGTCTGAGCCGTGTTGTCGCACCTGTTGTGGCACCGTGCTGTCCGGGCTGCACCGCTGACAAATTCCGCGCATTTCGCCTTATGGGGTGAAATATTCCTCCAGTGCGAAAGCCTTACTGTCGTCATTCGATCACGGGCCGTCGCCGTCTCTTCAATGTGACCAATCCGTAGCCGTTCGCGATGACGACAGGCCCGATCAGGGCGGGCATCATGCCTAACGTGAGCGAGGGAAGCGTCGCCGACGCCAAAATTGGGGTAAGGCTCGCGTCGAGACTTCCGGCACGGACGGATGACTCCGACCTTAGGGAACTGACCAGTCTCGCCGTGCAGGGAGATCGCGGTGCGATCGAATCCCTGCTCGCCGAGTTGCGTCCGATGGTGGTGCGCTATTGTCGCGCCAGGCTGGGCAGGGTTTCAGGGCAATATCACATTGCCGATGACGTGGCCCAGGAGGTGTGCATCGCGGTGCTGTCCGCGCTCCCGCGCTACCGCGACATGGGCCGTCCGTTCGCCTCGTTCGTCTTCGGCATCGCCTCGCACAAGGTGGCCGACGCGCTGCGCAGCTCCGTGCGTTCGGCCGTGCCGACGCAGGACCTGCCCGACGGGCCCGACGACGGACCGGGGCCCGAGGAGACCGTGGTCCGCTACATCGAGGTCGAGCACGCCCGCCGGCTGCTCGCCAGGCTGCCCGACAACCAGCGTGAGTTGCTGCTGTTGCGGGTGGTGTCGGGGCTGTCTGCCGAGGAGACCGGTAATGTACTGGGCATGTCACCAGGTGCGGTCCGGGTCGCCCAGCACCGGGCGCTCGCGAGGTTGCGGCAGATGGCCGAGCTGGAGTCGGCTTGACGCAGGAGTGCGCTGCGGCCGGACCGGCTCCCGGCTCCGTCGCGGCTCCGGAGGACGGGAGCGACGCGCTGCTCGATGCCCTCGCCCGTGGGGAGCCGCCCCCTCATGACGATCCCGCCGCGCGGCTGCTGGCCGTCCTGCGGGCCGACACCTACGACGACGAGGACGGTGGCGCCCCTGAGGGCGGTGCGGGGCCCGTCGGTCAGCGGCGTTCCTCGGTGTCGATGACGCCGTCGACGTAGCCCCTGGCGTACTCCCATGTGACGTAGTCGGCCGGGTCGGGGTGGAAGGCGGGCTCGTGCACCTGTGGCCGGCCCTTCTCGATCATCTGGCGTAGGTTGCCGCGCAGCAGGTCCCAGTCGAAGAAGTGCTGCTCGCCGCATTCTGGGCAGTCGAGTACCAGGCCGAGCACCCCCTGCGGCTCCAGCAGGGAGCGGAACACCTCCACGTCGGCGAGGTCCGTGATGGCCTCGTCGCGCTCGGCGGCCGTGAGCGGCTCGGCGTCGTCGAGCTCACCCATCGCGGCGGAGGGGTCGTTCGGATCGTCCGCGAACGGGTCGCGGGGGACGTCTTCCAGCACCTTCCCACCATATGACCGATGCGGCCCCAGTGGTGGTCACCGGTCGTCAGTGGCCTGGCCAAGCCATCCGCGCCGGGCGGCCTCCACACCCGCGTGGAAGCGGGACTGCGCGCCCAGCCGCGTCATCGCGTCGGCGAATCTGGCGCGCACGGTGCGGACGGAGACGCCGAGGTGCCGGGCGATCGACTCGTCGCACATGCCCTGGGCGGCCAGCCGGATCACCTGGACGGTGCCGTCGGAGCGGTGGCCCCACGGCATGGGAACGGATCGGCCCCACCACTCCTCGAACAGCGACGTGAGCACGCCCACGACGATCGGCGTGCGTAACAGGTAGAAGTTGTAGGCGTGGTCGGGCAGGTTGCCGCCCCACAGCGCGGGCAGGCCGGCGGCCTCGTCGCCGGCGGTCATGAACCAGCTCGGCACCCGGTCGAGCGTGCGGACCCCGCCGCCGGTCTCCAGCAGGCGGCCGAGCCGGTCGCGTACGCCGGGCATGGCCAGGGTCTCGACGGGGACGACGGCGCGCACGGTGAGCAGGCCGCGCTGCTGCGCGTCGATCCAGGGATCGGCGAACTTCCGTGCGAAGTCGCTCATGGTGCGCTCGTCCGGGATGGCGGTGAGCACCGTCATCGGCGGCGACTGCACGGCCATGCCGACCACGCTCTCGTACAGCACGTCCGCCCCGCTGACCAGCTCCACCGGGAACGGCCCGCTCTGGTAGTCGCGTCCCGCGTCGTAGTCGCGGATGAGGCCGCGGATCGACCCGAGGGCCGAGTCGATGCGCCTGCTCTCCTCGGCGAGCCGGTCGAGCCGCTGCGCGATCAGCCGCCCGAGCGCGCCCGCCGGGTGACGGGCCAGGTACTCGCCCGAGTGCTCGTCGACCACGCCCAGCCGTACGAGGTCGTCGAGCTGCCTGCCGACCTTGTCGCACGGCCCGCCCATCGCCTCCGCCAGCTCCGTGAGCGTGGCGCGGTGCAGGCGCAGCACCGCCGTGTAGAGGGCCGACTGAGCGGGGTCGAGGCCCAGCGCCGCGAGGGGATCGGGCACGTCGGGTGACTCGTTGCGCATGGCGGATGGCTCCGTACGGGGGACCGGGGGTGCCGCGAGGATAACGCGGCATCGGCGCCATGTCCGCCTCCTTGCGCGGGATGACGCGGCATCGGTGCAACTTCGTGCAATTGCACGTTTGCACATTGCGGCGTGCCGCTGGGTGACGCAGGCTTGACAGAGAGTCGGCGGACCAGCGGGCCGCGGAGCGCAGGCCATCAGGGCACGGAGGGGGGTCCGGTGGCGCGACGCGCGCTCCGGCCCGGGCCGCCGGTGGCCGGGGGACGGGACGGATCACCGACCGTCCCGTCCCCCGGCCCTTTTTCGATGCCGGGAGTACGACGGGCCGTGGGGGTCATCGTCCTCCCGGCATCCTTCCTGTTTGGACGCAGGCCCTAGACTTGTCCCCATCACGCGCAACGGCAGGAGGGGGCCGCAGCATGTCCAAGTTCACCGAGGTGGGTCTTACCTTCGACGACGTGCTGCTCGTGCCGGGTTATTCGGATCTCCAGCCGGGTGAGGCCGACACCAGTTCGCGGTTGTCACGCAACATCACGCTGTCCATCCCGCTGGTCTCGGCGGCCATGGACACGGTCACCGAGGCCCGCATGGCGGTCGCCATGGCCCGGCAGGGCGGCATCGGCGTCCTCCATCGCAACCTGGCGGCCGAGGAGCAGGCCCAGCAGGCCGACCTGGTCAAACGGTCCGAGGCCGGCATGGTGACCAATCCGGTGACCTGCACCCCCGACCACACGCTGGCCGACGTCGAGCGGCTGTGCGCCACGTACCGGATCTCCGGCGTGCCCGTCACCGACCGCGACGGCATCCTCGTCGGCATCGTGACCAACCGCGACATGCGGTTCGAGACCGACCAGGCGCGCCCGGTGCGCGAGGTGATGACCTCGATGCCGCTGGTCACCGCCCCGGTCGGCGTCTCCCGCGACGACGCGTTCGCCCTTCTCCGGCAGAACAAGATCGAGAAGCTGCCCCTCGTCGACCCCGACGGCCGGCTGCGCGGCCTCATCACGGTCAAGGACTTCACCAAGAGCGAGCAGTACCCCCTGGCCACCAAGGACGCCGACGGCAGGCTCGTGGTCGGCGCGGCGGTGGGCGTCGGCGGCGACGCCGAGGTGCGAGCCAAGGCGCTCATCGAGGCGGGCGTCGACGTCATCGTGGTCGACGTCGCGCACGGCCACTCCAAGGGTCTGGCCGACATGGTCGCCAAGGTCAAGGCCAACAGCAGGGTCGACGTCATCGCCGGCAACGTCGCGACGAGGGCCGGCGCCCAGATGCTGGTCGACGCGGGCGCTGACGCCGTCAAGGTGGGCGTCGGGCCGGGCTCCATCTGCACCACGCGGGTCGTCGCCGGGGTCGGCGCGCCGCAGGTGACCGCGATCCACCAGGCGGCGCTGGCCTGCGGCCCCGCCGGGGTGCCGGTCATCGGCGACGGCGGCCTGCAGTACTCCGGCGACATCGTCAAGGCGATCGCCGCGGGCGCCGACACGGTCATGCTCGGCTCGCTGCTCGCCGGCTGCGAGGAGTCGCCGGGTGAGCTGATCTTCATCAACGGCAAGCAGTTCAAGTCGTACCGGGGCATGGGCTCGCTCGGCGCGGTCCGCAACCGCGAGCGCGGCGGCACCTCCTTCAGCAAGGACCGCTACGCCCAGGCGGAGGTCGGCGGCGAGGACAAGTACATCCCCGAGGGCATCGAGGGCCAGGTCCCGTTCCGCGGCCCGGTCGCCGCGGTGGCGCACCAGCTCATCGGCGGCCTGCGGCAGGGCATGTGGTACGCGGGGTGCCGCACGATCGGGCAGATGCACACCGACTGCCAGCTGATGCCGATCACCGCGGCGGGCCTCAAGGAGAGCCACCCGCACGACATCCAGATGACCGTCGAAGCTCCGAACTATCACAGAAGGTAATCCATGACTCAGCAGGTGGAGATCGGCCGGGGGAAGACGGGACGCCGGGCGTACGCGCTCGACGAGATCGGCCTCGTTCCCTCGCGGCGCACGCGTGACCCGGAGGAGGTCTCGATCGCCTGGCAGATCGACGCCTACCGGTTCGAGCTGCCCGTCGTGGTCGCCCCCATGGACAGCGTGGTGTCGCCCGCCACCGCGATCGAGATCGGCCGGCTCGGCGGCCTGGCCCCGCTCGACCTCGAAGGGTTGTGGACGCGCTACGAGGACCCGGCGCCGCTGCTGGAGGAGTGCTCCGGGCTGGACGCCGAGGCGGCGACCAAGAGGCTGCAGGAGATCTACACGGCGCCGATCAAGGAAGAGCTGATCGGCCGGCGCATCGAGGAGATCCGCGCCTCCGGCGTGACGACGGCCGTGCGGCTCTCGCCGCAGCGCACCGTCCAGTACCACAAGGCCGTGATCGACGCGGGCGTCGACATCTTCGTCATCCGCGGCACCACGGTCTCCGCCGAGCACGTGTCGGGCCGGGCCGAGCCGCTCAACCTCAAGCAGTTCATCTACGAGCTGGACGTGCCGGTCATCGTGGGCGGTTGCGCCACGTACACGGCCGCGCTGCACCTCATGCGCACGGGCGCGGCGGGCGTGCTCGTCGGGTTCGGCGGCGGCGCCTCGCACACCACGCGCAACGTGCTGGGCGTGGCCGTGCCGATGGCCACCGCCGTCTCCGACGTCGCCGCGGCCCGCCGCGACTACCTCGACGAGTCGGGCGGCCGCTACGTGCACGTGATCGCCGACGGCGGCATGGGCACCTCGGGCGACATCGCCAAGGCCATCGCCTGCGGCGCCGACGCCGTCATGGTCGGCTCGCCGCTGGCCCGCGCCTCCGAGGCGCCCGGCCACGGCTACCACTGGGGCTCGGAGGCGCACCACCCCGACCTGCCGCGCGGTCGCCGCGTCAGGTTCGACACGGTGGGCACGTTGGAGCAGATCCTGCACGGGCCGTCGAGTGTCGCCGACGGGTCGATGAACCTCATGGGCGCGCTCAAGCGGACGATGGCGTCGACGGGCTACTCCGACATCAAGGAGTTCCAGCGCGTCGAGGTGGTCGTCGCCCCGATCCAGCCCTGACGCGTCCGCCGTCCCCGCCGGTTCACCTGCCGGGCGGTCCTCCCAGGGTGGCCTGACCGGTCACGTCATCCCGGGAGGTCGTCCCGCCAGATCACGCTGTGCAGGTCGGTGCCCCGGATGACCTGGACCCGCCACGGCGTCAGCCGCAGCACATGGAGCTTCGGGTCGTCGACGCCCTTCCAGAAGGCGCCCAGGTCGTAGCCGGCGCCCGGCGGGCTGCCGTTGGCGTACAGGTCCCAGACGTGGCGGCCGATCTCCCTGTCGACGACCCACTCGGCGACGGCGTCGATGCTCACCGCGTTCTGGCGGGGACTCCAGTACGAGAACGTGGTGTGCGGGTTGCCCGCCAGGTGGGCGGCCTTGACGGGCGTCCGGTACGTGGCCAGCCAGCCGAGCGGGCGGCCGTCCACCACCTCCCAGACGGGGATGAGCACCCGGGCCCGGGGCCGTCCCCTGGCGTCCACGGTGGTCATCGTGGCGTAGACGATGTCGCCGATGTAGGCGTTGAACCGGGGCTCGATCGCCGCGAACGACCGCGTCCTGGAGGCCATCGCCATCCTCCTCAGGCCGATGCCCGCGCGGGGGCGGGCTCGGCGGTCTCGGGCGCGGGCCGGCGGGCGCCGCGCAGGCCGAAGGCGGTGACCAGGACGGCCAGCACCGCGGCGGCCACGGGGACGACGAGGGCCGCGCGGATCGCGTCGAGCCTGGCCTCGGGGCCGGTGGCGTCGCCGAGCGCGGCGACGCTCACGGCGGTGACGGCCGCCAGCCCCAGCGCGGTGCCGAACTGGAAGGCGGTGTAGAGCAGGCCGCCGGCCAGGCCGTGCTCGTGCTCGTCCACGCCCTCCGTGGCGGCCATGGTCAGCGGCCCGTACGCCAGGGAGAACGACAGCCCGAGCAGCAGCATGGTCGGGAACATGGCGGCGTACGTCCAGTCGTTCCCGACCGGCAGGAACAGCGCGTACGCGACGGCGGCCAGCGCCAGCCCGCCGAACAGCACCCGCGCGTTGCCGAACCTGTTGACCAGCCACGGTGTCACGGTCGGGGCCAGGACGGTGTCGATGCCGATCACCAGCATGGCGAGGCCGGTCTGGATGGTGCTCCAGCCGCGCACTTCCTGGAGGTAGAGGGTGGCCAGGAACTGGAAACCGGCGAACGAGGCGAGGAAGAGCAGCGCTCCGAGGTTGGCGCGGACGAGCGGCGCCGACCGCAGGATGCCGAGCCGCACCAGGGGGTCGGCCGAACGCCGCTCGATCACGACGAACGCCGCCAGCAGCGCCAGTCCCGCCGCGAACGCCGCGACGGTGCCCCACAGCCCCTGGCCGGGATGCTCCAGCCGGATCACCCCGTAGACCAGCAGCAGCATCGACCCGGTGATGGTGAACGCGCCGGCCAGGTCGAAGCCGCCCCGCTGCCGCTCGCGCGAGTCCTTGACCAGCGGGACGGCCGCCGCCAGGATCAGCGTGGACAGGACGACCGGGGCGAAGAACACCCACCGCCAGCCGAGCGCGGCCAGCAGCCCGCCGGCGACCAGGCCGAGGGAGAAGCCACCCGCGGCGATGCCCGCGTACACGCCGAGTGCCTTGGTGCGCCGGGGGCCCTCGGGGAAGTTGCCGGTGAGCAGCGCCAGCCCGGCGGGCGCCATGAACGCGGCCGCCACCCCTGTGACGAACCTGGCGACCAGCAGCGTCCATCCCTCGGTGGCCAGGCCGCCCAGCCCCGAGAACGCCAGGAAGACCGTGAGCCAGGTCAGGAACATCCGGCGCCGGCCCAGCAGGTCGGCGGCCCGCCCGCCGAGCAGCATGAACCCGCCGTAGCCCAGCACGTACGCGGAGACGACGCCGCTGAGCACCTCCGTGGACAGGCCGAGGTCGGCCCGGATCGCGGGCAGCGCCACGTTGAGCATGGCCACGTCGATGCCTTCGAGGAAGACGGCGCCGGCGAGGACGAGCAGGACGCCCCAGGAGCGCGCGTCCATGCGTTCGGTGGATGAGGACATGAGAGCCTTCCGCATTTTTGGTTCTTTCTGGTAACTAGGAGCATCTTTCGTCACCGGCGGCATGCAGGGAAGACGGCACTTTCACCTCACTCGGTTACCGCGAAGTCACCGCCTCCGTCCTGCTTATGTGCTGCGTATATACACCGGGTATATACACTGTGGTCATGAACACGTCTCGCATGTCCGGCTTGGCGGCCGGGGTTCTGATCCTGGTGACGTCCGCCTGCCTGACGTCCCCCGCGAACGCGGCACCGTCAACGACCGCGGCACCGTCAACGACCGCGGCCACGCCGGCGACCGGCGTCCGGGCGGTCACGCCCGCCCTGCCGAAGCCGACCGGGTCGCACGCGGTCGGCACCACGTCCCTGTACCTGAAGGACACCTCGCGCCCCGATCCCTGGGTCCCCACGGCGAAGGCCAGGGAGCTCATGGTGTCGCTGTGGTATCCGGCCGCGTCGCCGGGCAAGCGGCGGGCGCCGTACATGACGGCGAAGGAGTCCGAGGCCCTGCTGAAGGACGGCGGGATCACCGGCGTGCCCCTGGACGCGCTGAGCAGGACGCGCACCAACGCCTTCACCGACGCCCGGCCCGCGCGGCGCGGCCACGGCCTGCCCCTCGTCGTCCTCTCGCCGGGCTTCACCAAGCCCCGCGCCACGCTCACCGGCCTGGCCGAGGACCTGGCCAGCAGGGGCTACGCGGTCGCCGCGATCGACCACACGTACGAGAACGTCGCCACGACCTTCCCCGACGGGCGGGTCACCACCTGCGTCGCCTGTGAGGGCGACCACGACCCGGCGTTCTGGCAGAAGCTGGGCAAGGGTCGGGCGGCCGACGTCTCCTTCGTGCTCGACGAGCTGACCGGGAAGGGCGGCAAGCTCGCCGCCCTCGTCGACCCGTCCAGGATCGCGATGGCCGGGCACTCCGCCGGCGGGGCGAGCACCCTCGACGCGATGGTGCGGGACTCCCGGCTGCGCGCCGGTATCGACATCGACGGCACCACGGAGGGCCCGATCCCGGAGGGCGGGCTGTCGCGCCCGTTCCTGTTCCTGGGCAAGCCGGCGACGTACACGCCGGGATCCGGCGGCCCCGCCGCCTCCTGGGAGAACGACTGGAAGCTGCTCACCGGGTGGAAGCGCTGGCTGCTGGTGACGGGGACGGTGCACGAGTCCTTCACCGACGTCGGGCTGCTGGCCGACCAGTTCGGCATCGAGATCGGAGCCAAGCTGTCGGGGGCCCGCTCGATGAAGGTCACGCGCGCCTACGTCGGGGCCTTCTTCGACCGTCACCTGCGCGGCGAGCGGGAGCCCCTGCTCGACAAGGCGTCGGCGCGCTACCCCGAGGTCAAGTTCTGCGCCCCCGAGACGAAGACCTGTTCCTGAGGGTCCGGGCTCATTCGAGGTTGGTGTGGCGTGATCGCGACATCTCCGCCGACTCCGACCGGTGTGCCCGGACCCGGTTGGTGATCAGGTCGGCCAGGACGAAGAGGGCGATCTCGTAGGCGCTCCCCATGGGCAGCACGGCCGTCGAGTCACGGTCGTCGGCCATGGTCTGGGCCCTGATCCGGACGACGCGATCCGCCCGGCCGGCGGGCGGGTTCCGCGGCTGGGCCGTCAGGTACAGCACGCGGGCGCCCGCCCGCACGGCCACGCCGGCCAGCGCCTCCACCGTGGACAGCCGGCCGGGGCCGCAGGACAGGACGACCACGTCCCCCTTCCCCACGGCCGGGCAGG
This sequence comes from Nonomuraea sp. NPDC005501, assembly GCF_040605905.1. Taxonomy (NCBI): domain Bacteria; kingdom Bacillati; phylum Actinomycetota; class Actinomycetes; order Streptosporangiales; family Streptosporangiaceae; genus Nonomuraea; species Nonomuraea sp. NPDC005501. The sequence goes on from NZ_JBEXDT010000053.1 coordinate 9,668, forward strand.
TCATCTCGCCGGCGTAGTGAGCGTCGAGCCCGGCGTGGAACAGCCGCATCACCAGCCCGCGCAGCGCCAGGCCCTCCCGGCCGGGCGCGTAGCAGGCGATCCGGCGCGCCGCGAGCAGCTCCCCGGCGATCGCGTCGAGCTCGGCCTCCGGCACGCTCCCCACCGCGGCGGCGATCTCGTCCACGGCGCGCGCGGCGTCCCCGGGAGGCCGGTCGTACGTCGTCATGGCGCCCTCCTCGCTCGGCCCCCTCCTCCAGTCTCCCCGGCCCCGGTCTCCCGTCGAGCTCCGGGCGGCCCGCCGCGAGCGGCTCCGTCGCCTAACATCCGGGTGTGGCGGATCTTCAGTGGACACATCAGGTGGAGCTGCTGGGTGACCGGGTCGTCAAGCGGTACACCGGCGACGACCGGGAGGCGGGGGAGCGGGAGTGGCGGGCGCTGACGCTGCTGGCCGAGCACGCGCCGGGGCTGGCGCCGGCGCCGATCGCGTTCGACGGCTCGGTGACGATGTCGCGCCTCGCCGGGATTCCGCTGCGGTCGGTGCCGGACGCCGGGGCGTACGCGGGGCACCTGGCGCGGGCCGCGGACCGGCTGCACGCGGCGGTGCCGCGCGACGTGCTCGCCCGCCTGCCCGAACGTCCCTGGCACCTCGCCCCGCTCGCCGCCCAGGTGCGGGAGTGGTGCGCCCGCTGGACCCCTCGCGAGCCGCTCGCCGATCAGGCCGTCCGCGAGGGAGCGCGGTGGCTGGAGCGGTGGCGCCCCGGCGAGGAGGGCGTGACGCCGGTGTTCGGCGCGGGCGACGGCAACCTGGCGAACTTCCTGTGGGACGGTGTCCGGGTGCGGATCGTCGACTTCGAGGAGTCGGGGCGGAGCGACCGCGCCTTCGAGCTGTCCGAGATCTCCCAGCACGTGTCGATGTGGGTGGACGGTGAGGTGGACGTCCTGGCCCACGTCGAGCTGTCCCCGGCCGAGGAGCGGCGCCTGGCCGGGTGCCGGCGGTTGCACGCGCTGATGTGGCTGTTCCTGCTGTCCCCCGAGGGGCCGCGCAACCCGCCCGGCACGTTCCGGCGGCAGGCCGGGCGGGTGCTGCGCTGCTTGGGCGGCTGAGCCGCCGGGTCACTCGCCGAGGACGCCCAGCAGGTGGATGACCTCGCGGGTGACCGCGTCGCGGCCCGCCCGCACGTACTTGCGGGGGTCCACGACCTTCGCGTCGTGCGTCAGGTGGTCGCGGATGGCGCCGGTGAACGCCTTGTTCAGGTGCGTCGCGATGTTGATCTTCTTCATGCCCTGTCGTACGGCGGCCTGGAGGGTGTCGTCGGGCACCCCCGACGAGCCGTGCAGGACCAGCGGCACCGGCACCGCGTCGCGCAGCTCGGCGATGAGGTCCAGGTCGAGCACGGCGTCCTTGGTGGTCATGGCGTGGGAGGTGCCCACGGCCACGGCCAGGGCGTCCACGCCGGTGCGCGCCACGTAGTCCACGGCCTCGTGCGGCTTGGTGCGGGCGCCCGGGGCGTGGACGCCGTCCTTGCCTCCGACCTCGCCCAGCTCGGCCTCCACCCACACGCCGCGCTCGTGGCACCAGGCGGCGACGGCGGCGGTGGCGGCCACGTTCTCCTCGTCGGGCAGCGCCGAGGCGTCGAACATCACCGACCCGATGCCCAGCTCCACCGCCTCCTCGACCAGTGCCCGGTCGGTGGCGTGGTCGAGGTGGACGGACACCGGCACGGCGGCGCGGCGGGCGACCGCGAGCGAGGCCAGCGCGATGGGCTCCAGGGCGCCGTGGTAGCGGACGCAGTTCTCGCTGATCTGGAGCACCACGGGCAGGCCGAGGGCCTCGGCTCCGGCGACGATCGCGGTGGCGTGTTCGAGCTGGATGACGTTGAAGGCACCCACCCCCGCGGCGGACGCGTGGACGATGTCGCCGGTGGTGGCGAGAGGCATGGCGGGCTCCTCCTGGATCAGGCTCAGGTGATCTCGACGGTTCAGGTGATCTGCTGCTTCAGGCGATTCAGGTGATCTCGATGAGCGGGCGCGTCCTGGCGTAGACGTCGCGGTCGAAGTCGCCGGCCACCGGGGCGGCCACGGCGGCCGCGCCGAGCGCCGCGGCCGTGCGGAGCCGTTCGGGCCACGCGGCGCCCTCGACCAGCCCCAGCGCGAGCCCCGCCACCAGCGAGTCACCGGCGCCCGTCGGGTTGCCCTCCACCCGGTACGGCATGCGGGCCCGGAACGTGCCCTCGGGGGTGACCGCGTACACGCCCTCCTCGCCGAGCGAGACGACCACGGACTCGGCCCCGCGGGCCCGCAGGTGCTCGGCTCCCTCGACCGGGTGGTCGTGCGGCGGCACGGCCCGGGCCAGCTCGTGGACGTTGGGCTTGACGATCGCGGGACGGCCGGCCGGGGCGTGGCGGAGCGCCTCCCCGTCGGCGTCGACGATGGCGGGCACCCCGTGCTCGGCGGCCAGGGCGGCCAGCGTCGCGTACGTGCCGGCCGGGACGCCACGGGGCAGGCTGCCCGAGAGGACCACGGCGTCCGCCCGCTCCAGCAGCGACGCGTACACCCGGCCGAACTCCCGCAGCTCCGCCGCCGACACCTCAGGACCGGGCTCGTTGAACAGCGCCGCCCCGCCGGGGCCGCCCGTGACGGCCAGCGTCGTACGGGACTCGGCGGCGATGGGGACCAGCGCGTGGGGCAGTCCGGCGACCTCCAGGTCGGCCTCGACGGCCCGCCCGACAGGGCCGCCCGCCAGGCCGGTGACCAGCACCTCCTGGCCGAGGCCGCGCAGGACGCGGGCCACGTTGACGCCCTTGCCGCCGGCCCGCCGGTGGACGGCCTGCACCCGGTTGACCCCGGCCCAGTCGACCTCGGGCACCTGGTAGGTGACGTCGAGGGCGGCGTTGAGCGTCACGGTGAGGATCATCGGGGCTCCGTCAGCCAGGCGCCGCGCCTCATCACGCCGGCCACCTCCAGCTCGTCGGTCAGGACGACCAGGTCGGCGGTCTTGCCGGCGGCGATGGAGCCGATCTGAGCGTCGAGCCCCAGCACGCGCGCCGGGGTGAGGGAGGCGGCCACGGACGCCTCGGACAGCGTCAGGCCCACCTCGGTGACGGAGCGCCGGAAGGCGACGTCCATGGTGAGCGTGCTGCCCGCGATCGTGCCGCCCTCGGCCAGCCGGGCGACTCCGCCGGACACGGTCACGCGCAGCGCGCCGAGCTCGTAGTCGCCGTCGCCCATCCCGGCCGCCGACATCGCGTCGGTGACCAGCGCCGTCCGGCCCGGCCCGGCCACCGAGCAGGCGAGGCGGAGCATGGCCGGGTGCACGTGGACGCCGTCGTTGACCAGCTCGACCGTCACCCGCTCGTCCTGAAGGAGGGCGGCGACCGGGCCGGGGGAGCGGTGTCCGAGCGGCGGCAGCGCGTTGTAGAGGTGGGTGGCCACGCTCGCCCCGGCGTCGATGCCGTCGAGGGTCTGCTCGTAGGTGGCGTCGCTGTGGCCGAGGGCGGCGAGCACGCCGTGGTCGCGGGCCGCGCGCACGGTGTCGAGCGCCCCGGGCAGCTCCGGCGCGATCGTCAGCATGCGGACGTGGCCGCGGCCAGCCTTCACCAGCCGCTCGAACTCGCGCGGCGACGGCTCGCGCAGCAGCGCCGGGTCGTGCGCGCCGCAGCGTGCCCCGGAGATGTACGGGCCCTCGAAGTGCAGGCCGGCGAGCAGGCCGTCGTCGCACAGGTCGGCCAGCGACGACGCGGCGGCCTCCAGGTCGGCCACGGCGGCCGTGACCAGGCTCGCCACCAGGGTCGTGGTGCCGTGGCGCCGGTGCAGCTCCACGGCGTCCCGCGCGCCGTCCTGGTCACCGGTGGGGAAGGAGCCGCCCGCGCCGCCGTGGTTGTGGATGTCGACGAATCCGGGGACGACGTACCGGCCGCCCAGGCTGTGGCCGGCCCGCGGCGCGCGGCCGTGGCCGACGTGCGTGATGCGGCCGTCCTCGATGGCCAGCCAGCCGTCGTGGATGCCTTCGGGGGTCACGACGCGGGCGTCGGCGAGAGTGAGGCTCATGAAGAAAGGATCACAGATCGGGTGAGGTGCAGGGGCTCGTCCGGGTCGAGGCCGCGGGCCGTGGCGCGGGCGACCGCGACGCGCTGGGCGCGGACCAGCTCGGCCATCGGGTCGAGCCCGCTCTCGTGGAACGCGCCGCCGGTGGCCTCCACCTGCTCGCGCAGCCCGTCGGGCGCCTTGCCGAGCATCCAGGTGACGCGGCCGGGCCCGGCGATGCTGATCGGGCCGTGACGGTACTCCATCGCCGGGTACGCCTCGGTCCAGGAGCGCGACGCCTCGCGCATCTTCAGGGCGGCCTCCTGCGCCAGGCCGACCGACCAGCCGGCGCCGAGGAAGCTGAACTGCTCCGCCTCCACGAGCGCGGGGTCGAGGGGCGACGCCAGCACGTGCTCGGCGTCGGCGATGGCCGGGCCGAGGTCCTCGCCGAGGCTGGCGCGCAGCATCGCGAGCTGGGTGGTGGCGAACCGGGTCTGCACGACGGACCGCTCGTCGGCGTAGTCGAGCACGATCACCTGGCCGGCGGCGGTCATGATGGGAGTGTCGGGGTCGGCGGTGATGGCCGTGGTGGGCGAGCCGGTCCGGTTCAGGAACTCCAGGACCTCGGTCGTGGTGCCGGAGCGGCTCAGCGCGATGACGCGGTCGTAGCGGCGGCCGGTGGGGGCCTCGGAGGCGGCGAACGCGTCGGTCTCGCCCTGCCCGGCCCGCTCGCGCAGGGCCGCGTACGCCATGGCGATGAACCAGGAGGTGCCGCACCCGACGACGGCGACGCGCTCGCCGGGTACGGGCAGCGCGTCCGCGGGCACGTCGGCGACGGCGCGACGCCAGCACTCCGGCTGGGAGGCGATCTCGGCTTCGGTGTGGGTGGTCACCAGTTACCTCCCGGGTGCGGGGTTTGCGTGTTCCTGTGCTTTTTATAGCAGAAAGGAGCACAATTGTGCAGGTGTGGCTGCGTCGGCTCTGGTGTGCCACCCTTGCTGCTGACGGAGCCCGGAGGAGGCGCGCGTGTCCCGATACGACCGGTGGAACGCCATTCTTGAGCTGCTCGCTCAGGAGGGCCGCCTGTCCGTCGAGGAGGCCGCGCAGGCGCTCGACGTCTCCGCGGCGACCATCCGGCGCGACTTCGACCAGCTCTCCTTGCAGCAGATGCTCATGCGCACGCGGGGCGGCGCGGTGGCGCAGAGCGTCAGCTACGACCTGCCGCTGCGTTACAAGACCGCCCGGCACGCCGACGCCAAGCACCGCATCGCGGCCGCCGCGGCCTCGCTCGTCTCCGCCGGCGCGGTGGTCGGCATGAACGGCGGCACCACCACCTCCGAGCTGGCCCGCGCGCTGGCCACCAGCACCGCCCTGGAGTCCGGGTTCACGGTCGTCACCAACGCGCTCAACATCGCCGCCGAGCTCACCGTCCGCCGGCACGTGAAGATCGTGGTCACGGGCGGGGTGGCGCGGCCGCAGTCGTACGAGCTGATCGGGCCGCTCGCCTCCGGCGTCCTGGAGCAGGTGACGCTGGACGTGGCCTTCCTCGGCGTCGACGCGATCGACGTCGAGCTCGGGGCCTCGGCCCACCACGAGGGCGAGGCGAGCGTCAATCACCTGCTCATCAGCCGCGCCCAGCAGGTGGTGGCCGTGGCCGACTCCTCGAAGGTCGGCGGCCGGGCGTTCTCCCGGATCTGCGGCATCGGCGAGATCGACACGCTCGTCACCGACGACGGGCTCCCCGACGACCAGGCCGCCCGGCTCACGGACGCGGGCGTCAAGGTCGTCCGCGCCTAGCGCTCCCAGCGGGCGGCCGGTGTGGCGAGGGCAACTTTCCCCGGCGTTACATGCCCGTCGCCCGGCGGGTAGGTATGGGAGCGCAAGGGATGCAGGCCGTACACCAGGGAGAGCTAATGACGGCGGGAAGAGGCGTGGCCCGGCTCGGGCCCGCCGAGCGGACGGCGGCGCTCGCCCGGATGAGCGCCGAGGAGCTGGACGTCGTGGTGGTGGGGGGTGGTGTGGTCGGAGCGGGGATCGCGCTCGACGCCGCGACCCGTGGCCTCGACGTGGGAGTGGTGGAGGCGCGTGACTTCGCCTCCGGCACGTCCTCCCGCTCCTCCAAGCTGATCCACGGCGGGCTCCGCTACCTGGAGCAGCTGAACTTCGAGCTCGTCCGCGAGGCGTTGCAGGAGCGCTCCCTGCTGCTCCAGCGCATCGCGCCGCACCTGGTTCGGCCGGTGCCGTTCCTCTTCCCGATGACGCACCTCGGGTGGGAGCGGCCGTACGTGGGGGCCGGGGTCGCGCTCTACGACATGCTCGGCTTCGCCTCCGGGCTCACCCGGGGCGTGCCGGGCCACCGGCACCTGTCCCGGTCCAAGGCGCTGCGGCTCGCGCCCGCGCTGAAGCGCGCCGCGTTCACCGGCGCCGTGCAGTACTGGGACGCCCAGGTCGACGACGCCCGCTACGTGATGACCCTGCTGCGCACGGCCGCCGGCTACGGCGCGCACGTCGCGCCGCGGGCCCAGGTCGTCGGGTTCCTGCGCGAGGGGGAGCGGGTCACCGGGGTACGGGTGTGCGACCTGGAGAGCGGCGAGGAGTTCGAGATCCGCGCCCAGCAGGTCGTCAACGCCACCGGCGTGTGGACCGACGACATCCAGGAGCTGGTCGGCGGCCGGGGGCAGATCCACGTCCGCGCCTCCAAGGGCATCCACCTGGTGGTGCCGCGCGACCGCATCCACTCCAGCACCGGGATCATCCTGCGTACCGAGAAGTCGGTGCTGTTCGTCATCCCGTGGGGCCGGCACTGGATCGTCGGGACCACCGACACCGAGTGGACCCTGGACAAGAGCCACCCCGCCGCCTCCCGCGCCGACATCGACTACCTGCTCGACCACGTCAACGCGGTCCTGGCGGTGCCGCTGACCCGCGATGACGTCGAGGGTGTGTACGCGGGGCTGCGCCCCCTGCTGTCGGGCGAGTCCGACGAGACCTCGAAGCTGTCGCGCGAGCACGTCGTCGCCCACCCGGTGCCCGGCCTGGTGATGGTCGCCGGGGGCAAGTACACGACGTACCGGGTCATGGCCAAGGACGCCGTGGACGCCGTCGCGCACGGCCTCGACCAGCGCGTCCCGCGGTCGTGCACCGACCGCATCCCGCTGGCCGGCGCCGAGGGCTACCAGGCCCTGTGGAACTCCCGGCACCGCATCGCCCACGACTCCGGCCTGCACGTGGCCCGCATCGAGCACCTCCTGCAGAGGTACGGCTCGATGATCGACGAGGTGCTGGAGCTGATCCAGGAGGACCGGTCGCTGGCCAGGCCGCTGGACGGCGCCGACGACTACCTGCGCGCGGAGATCGTCTACGCCGCCACCCACGAGGGCGCGCGGCATCTGAACGACGCGCTGACCCGCCGCACCCGCATCTCGATCGAGACGTTCCACCGGGGCAAGGCCGTCGCCCGGGAGGCGGCGGAGCTGATGGCCGGGCCGCTCGGCTGGGACGCGGAGCAGGTCAAGGCGGAGGTCGAGTACTACACCAAGCGGGTGGAGGCCGAGCGGCTCTCCCAGGAGCAGGACACCGACCAGGAGGCCGACGCCATCAGGCTGGGCGCGCCGGAGATCGTCCCGGTCGTCTCACCCGAACACCCCTGACGCCCTCCGTGGGACCTAGATGGTGATGAAGCCGGTGGCCAGGCCGATGACGCCCAGGACGGCGCCGACGGCCACCACGGCGAACAGGGTCACCTCGGCGGGGGAGGAGAAGAGGCGTCTGCCGTGCTCGCGGCGGGTGAGGGCGAACAGGATCGTGCCGGGCGCGTAGACGACGCATGACAGCAGCAGGAACTTCAGCCCCGCGGCGAAGATCAGGAACGCCGTGTAGAGGACGGCGAGCGCGGCCACCAGCACCTGCGTGCGAGGGCCGCCCAGCTTGAGCGCGTAGCCGGCGGCGAGCAGGTACGGCACCAGCGCCAGCGCGCTGGTCAGCTTGAGCGTGAAGGTGAACGCGTCCTCCGACAGCAGCGTGATGAGCAGCACGGCGGTGATGAGGGCGCTGGTCAGCACGAGGGCGGCCGACGGGGTGCCGTGGCGGTTCTCGCGCCGCAGGAAGGCGGGCATGTCGTCGTCACGGGCCGCCACGAACAGCACCTCGGCGGCCATCAGCGTCCAGGCGAGGTAGGCGCCGAGCACCGAGACGACGAGGCCGACGCTGATGAGGACGGCGCCCCAGGGGCCGACGACCGCCTCGAGCACCCCCGCCATGGACGGCTGGCGCAACGCCTCCGTACGCGCCTTGGGCAGAGCGGCGTAGGACAGGAGCGTGACCGAGGCGAACAGGGCGAGGACGCCGAGGAAGCCGAGCAGCGTGGCCCGGCCCACGTCCTCGCGCCTGCGCGCGTAGCGGGAGTAGACGCTGGCGCCCTCGACGCCGAGGAACACGAAGACGGTGACCAGCATCGTGGCCCTGACCTGCTCGAACAGCAGCCCGTCGCCCCACAGGTTCGCGCTGAACGTGTCCGCCTTGAAGGTGAGGGCGAGGATCGCCACGAACAGCAGGATCGGCACGAGCTTGGCCACGGTCACGATCCTGTTGATCCCGGCGGCCTCCTTGACCCCGCGCATGATGACGAAGTGGAAGCCCCACACGCACACCACGGAGACCGCCACCGCCAGCGGCGTGTTGCCCTCGCCGAAGCCCGGGATGACCGCGCCCAGGGTGGACTTGATCAGCGCCCAGTAGGAGACGTTGCCGACGCAGGCGCTGGCCCAGTAGCCGAACGCGGAGAAGAAGCCGGGGAACTCGCCGAATCCCGCCTTCGCGTAGGCGTAGACGCCGGCGTTCAGGTCCGGCTTGCGCACGGCCAGCGACTGGAAGACGAAGGCCAGCATCAGCATGCCCGCACCGGCGACCACCCAGGCGATCACCGCGCCGAACACGCCGGTGGCCTGGGCGAAGTTGCGCGGCAGCGAGAACACGCCGGCGCCCACCATCGAGCCGACGACCATGGCGGTCAGCGTCGGCAGCGACAGTTTCTGGGCAGTCGTCCTGGCGTCCGTCGCTCTGCTGTCGTCGGCGCACATGGGCTTCAGTGAGCCAGGCGAGCGGTGACGAGGTCGGTGAAGCCGTTGGCGAGCAGGATGACGGCGATCGCGGTCAGCAGGATGCCCGCGACGCGATCCAGGATCATCGCCCCTTTGAACGAGATGCGCCGCTGGACGTGGCCGGACAGGTAGAGCGTCACCCCCGTGACCACGGCGAAGCACAGGGCGGCCAGCGACAGGGCGAGCTTGTCCGGCAGGGTGGTCGCGGCCGCCGACGCGGCGACGCCGAAGGCGAAGGTGGTGCCGCCGACGGTCAGCGGGAAGCTGAGCGGGGTGAACAGGATCGACTTGGGCTCCGGCACCGGCTCGGACGAGGGGGTGGCACCCGGCTGCCGCTCCTCCTCCAGCCTTTCCAGCTCTTCCACCGCGCCGGCCTGGCCCCGCATCAGCGGAATGGCGGCGTACGCCAGGGCGATGCCACCGGTGGCCGTCAGCGCCGCGGTGCTGATGCCGAGCAGCTTGAGCAGCGGCTCGCCGATCCACAACGCCGCCAGGACGAAGACGGCGACGTTGACGGCGAGCCCGATCGCGAGCCGGTTGACCTGCTTGTGGGTGTACGGCCGGACGATCGGCAGGTACGAGGCCAGTGCCGCGACCGGGCTGTAGAGCCCGAACAGCGCCAGGAAGAGAATCAGTGCCGGATGGGTCATCGGAGTCCTTACGCCGGGAAGCCGCTGCGGTCGCGACGGGCTCTAGACCGGGTCACGCAGGATCGGGCAGGTCATGCAATGCCCGCCGCCCCGGCCCTTGCCCAGCTCGAAGCCCTCGATCTCGATGACGTCCACGCCGTGCTCGCGCAGCTTCCGGTTGGTGAACTCGTTCTTGTGGTAGCCGACCGCGACACCCGGCTCCAGGGCGACGAAGTTGCTGCCGCTGTCCCACTGCTCCCTGGCCCGCTGGTAGTCGTCCCCGCCCGTGGGGATGATGTCGAGCTTGCCGATGCCGAGCGCGTCCTCGAAGGCGGCGGCCAGGTTCGGCTCGCGGTGCACGTCCAGGGTGCCCTCCTTGTCGCCGGGCCGCAGCGAGTAGACGGCGGCGTTCTCGACGACCGGCGGGTACCCCGTGGCCTTGTCCACGTCCAGCAGCGTGAACACGGTGTCGAGGTGCATGTAGGAGCGGTGCGGCGGGATGTTGACCGCGAGCACCCTGGTGGCCGCCCCCGCGGCGAACAACTCCCCGGCGAGGTGCTCGATCATGATCGGGCTGGTGCGCTCGCTGACGCCGATGGCGACGGTGGCGTTGCCGATGGGCATCATGTCGCCGCCCTCCAGCGAGGCCCGGCCGAAGTCCTCCTCGTCGAAGCCGCCGTCGTCGCCCATCGGCGGATACCAGTACGCGAAGCCGTCGTCGGCGAACATCGGGTGGAAGTGGTAGACGATGCTCTGGTTGATGGTCTCCAGGCGGCGGGCGTGGTAGTAGAGCGGGTTCAGCGAGACCCCGCCGTACAGCCAGGCCGAAGGGTCGCGCTGGTAGAGCGAGTTCGGCAGCGGCGGCAGGATGAACGATCCGATCCGGGCCATGGCGGTGACCAGGGAGCGGGCGTCGAGCCCTTCCCGGCTGGCCCGCGTCTCGGCGACGAACTCGTCCTTGGTGAGCCCGCCGACCAGGTGTTCGGCCAGCTTCTCCCCGCTCCAGGAGGAGAGCTCCGCGCGGATCTCGTCGACGAGCTGCGGGCCGACCGTCAGGTGCGTGACGGTGCGCTCGACGGCGTGCCTCTTCGCCTCGGGAGCGGCTTCCAGCGCCTCGGCGAGCAGCTGCTGGTGGTGGAACACCTCGATGCCGCGACCGCGCATCAGCTCCACGAACGCGTCGTGCTCGACCTGGGCACGGCTGACCCACAGCACGTCGTCGTAGAGCAGCTCGTCCTTGTTGGCCGGCGTCAGCCGCTTCAGGCTGAGGTCCGGCCGGTGCACGATGACCTGCCGCAACGCGCCCACCTCGGAGTGGACCCCATATCTGGTGCTCACGACGTTCCCCCGTCCAGGTCGACCAACCCGCTTCCTTCCACTACGGATTTGGGGTCAATCGTCGACGATGAGTGTTTTGTCAAAGGTTGGGGGTGCGGCGATCTCCCTTCAAGGCGCGTCGGCGGATGCCGGCGCGGCGCCCTGACCTGGGCGTTGCCTTCTTGGCGTCGCCGGGGCGTCCCTTGCCTCTTCATTGTGCACACGGTTACCGTATGAATACTCTCAGTGAAGAGAGAGTCGCATCGGGAGGATCATCGTGAAGAGAATCGCCCTCGTTCCCGTCCTCGCGGCCGCCATGGTCGCGATCATGGGCAGCGCCGCCTACGCCTCGCAGTACATCGCCTACGAAGGCCCCGGCTTCACCGGCCGGACGCAGTTCATCGACGCCTGCGGGGTGTCCAACATCGTCTATCACGGGTCCTACAAGTGGTTCGGCGACGGCCAGAGCGGCCGGATGTACAACCAGCCCAACGCGCGGGGCCCGATGCACTTCGAGCTCGCCTCCAACCGCAACGCCGAGCAGCACACCTCCGTCGGCTGGCAGAGCATCTTCATCGTGTGCTGACAATCGGGCGCTGACAGTCGTGCGCTGACCCCGCCGCACGCATGGGCGGGCCCTTCGGGGGCACAGGGCGTCCCCGGGCAACGGCTCGGGGGGCGCCCTGTGCGCGTGCGCGTCACGGGCTCCCACGGCATGATCATGGGCGAACGGCCGCAATCCGGCGTCGCGGCCGCCCAGCCCCGAAGGAACGTCTCATGCAGATCGGATTCGCGGTCCCCCAGTACGGCGTCTTCGCCGATCCGGACTTCATCCGGCAGGCCGCCGTGGACCTGGAGACCATGGGCTACCACAGCCTGTGGGCCGGCGACCGCGTCCTGGTGCCCCTGGAGCCCAGCGACCGGTACCCGGGAGGCGACGGTGAGATCCCCGCGGCGTTCAGGACGTTCTTCGACCCGCTCGCGGCGCTGACCCTGGCAGCCGTCGGCACGCGGGACGTGCGACTCGGGACCAGCGCCCTCAATGCCCTGTGGCAGCCGCCCGTCGTGCTCGCCCGCGCCCTGGCCTCGCTCGACCTGCTCAGCCACGGACGCCTGGACGTGGGGATCGGCCTCGGCTGGCTGCGTGACGAGTACGCCGCCGCCGGGGTGCCGTGGCGGGGCCGGGGGCAGCGGCTTGAGGAGACGCTCGACCTGATGGAGGCCGCCTGGTCGGAGAAGGTGGTGGAGCACGACGGCCCGCTGTGGCGGGTGCCGCCGTCCCACGTCGACCTGAAGCCGTTCCAGCACCCGCGCCCGCCGATCCTGCTCGCCGGCTTCACCCCGGCGGCCCTGGAGCGGGTCGGCAGGCGGGCCGACGGCTGGCTCGGCGCGGCGATGCCGCCCGCCTACCTGATCTCCCTGTGGGACGTGGCGCTGCGGGCGGCCGAGCGGGCGGGGCGCGACCCGTCCGCCCTGCGCATGGTGGTGCGCGTCAACCCGGAGATCACCCGGGCGCCGGCACCCGCCGAGCGGGTGCCGCGCGCCGGGACCGTCCGCCAGATCGGCGACTACGTGCTGAGCCTGGCCGAGCTGGGCGCCCATGAGACGTTCGTGGACGTGCAGCCGACGGCGTCCTCGCGGGAGGAGTTCGTGGACGTGGCGCACGATCTCGTCGAGGTCCTGCGGGCGGGGTGACGGGTCCGTCAGCCGAACGGGATCCAGGACCGCCGCGCCAGCGAGGCGGCGTCGTTGACCTGGACACCGGTGTCGGAGAGCGTCCAGATGGCGTCGCCGATGACCATCGAGCGCTGGATCCCCGGCTGGTAGACGATGTCCGACTGCCGCTTCCTCGGGTGCTCGATCATGCCCACCCGGGTGATCGCGGAGTCGGTGATCCTCAGGACCACCGCGCCGTTCCGCTCGGCGTCCTGCCCGTACGTGTTCAACGGGAGGACCGCCATGCCGGTCTTGGGCCAGTACAGGAACGCGTGCGGGTCCCACTCGGCCTCCGAGCCGGAGTCCTTCTGGAAGAGCTGCGACAGGCGGCGCGGGGCCGCCGGGTCGCCGACGTCGAACAGCGACACCTGCGTGCCCAGCGTCCGGCCCTTGTCGCTGGCCTCCTGCCCGATGCCGATGAGCCGGCCGTCGCCGGCCGGGTGCAGGTACGCCGAGTAGCCGGTGATCTTCAGCTCGCCGGTCACCTTCGGCGCCGCCGGGTCGCGCAGGTCGAGCGTGTAGAGCGGGTCCACCTGCTTGAACGTCACGCAGTAGCCGACCGGGCCGATGAAGCGGACCGAGTAGATCCGCTCGTCCTGGCCGAGGCCGCCGACCCGGCCCGTCTCGGCCATGTCGGACGTCCTGAGCACGTGGACGCCGCTGACACTGCTCTCGCCGTCGCCGGAGGTCACGGTGGTGGCCACCCGCAGGTGGCCGTCGTACTCGGACAGGCTGTACTGGTTCAGCAGCCGGCCCGGCACCTTGCCCGACGAAGCGTAGACCGGAGCGCCGGGACGCCCGATGTCGAAGCGGTGCACCTCGGTCTCCTCCGGGGGCACCACCGGGGTGCGGGCGGGAGCCGGGGTTCCGCTCACGGTGGGCTCCGCGGGCGTGGGTTCGGTGGGGGTGGGCTCGTCGGCGGGGGCCTGGGCGGTGCCGCTCGGCGGGTCCGGCACCGGCGCCGCGTCCTCCATGACCGCCGGGTCGACGGGCCACCAGCGCGGGTTGCTCGCCACGTACAGGCTCTGACCGGTGCCGTACACGATGTCGCCGTCCGCCGCCAGGGCGATCGGGTCGGTGCCCGCGTCGGTCACCCCCTGGGCCAGGTCGATGGTGTGGACGGCCAGCAGCGAGGCGCCGGTGTAGTCGGCGGGGTGGCTGACCCGCTCGCACGGCACGCTCAGCTCGCGCTTGGCCCCGGAGGCGTCGGTGATCTCCACCTTGGGCAGCCACGCCTCGATCGGCGCCCGCCGCACCGCCTCCTGGTTGAGCCTGCGCCGGTCCTTGTCCGTGGCGTCGTCCTTGGGCTGCGGCAGTTGGATGTCCGGCTCGCTGCGGGTGACCAGGCGGACGACCGAGCCGACCATCCGCGCGTCCACGTACCGCCCGCGCGGCCTGATCGTGGACAGCACCTTCGGCTGGCCGGCCAGGTCGACGAGGACGTATCTGGTGTCGCTGGTCATGGGCCGGATCGACTTGAACATGATGTCGCCGCCGCGCATCAGCACCAGCGCCCGGTCGCCGGACATGAGCAGGTCGGCGGGCACGAAGCCGGGCTCGTCGCCGCCGGTCAGCTTCAGCGTGGCCGTGACCTTCCGCGTGGCGGCGTCGATGACCCGCAGGACGCCCCCGGTGACCGTGACGACCCTGGCGCCGTCGGTCTTGACCAGGTCGGGCTCGTCCACACCCGCCTCGTGGGTGTTGGTGGTGGAGTGCTCCAGCGTGATCGTCGACTTGGCCTCGGGAACCGCCGCCGCGGTGTCGCGCCGCGCCATCAGCATGGGGCCGCCGAAGCCCCACGGCCCGACGTTGCGCGCGGCGTGCTCACGCAGGCCGGCCAGCATGTCGTCGCAGCCGTTGTACGCCACCAGGCGCACGGCCCCGAGCCGCTGCCTGGCGGGGGCCGTTCCGCCGGGCTGCGTGGCGGTGCAGGCGGCAGTGGCCGTGACGAGGGCGAGGGCGGCCGTCGCCGTACGGGTCAGGGTCTTCATGACCACCATCACGGATGGCCGAACCCGATGGTTCAGTCACCCTTGACGGGGTTGACGGTGAAGACCGGGCTGAAATCCAGATTGTCGGGGACTTCCAGCAGCTTGCGCACCAGCCGGCCGTCGAACCCGACCACCTGGATCTGGTCGGTGGAGGCGTTGTCCTGCTCCCAGCAGTACAGGTGCGTCTCGTCGTACCAGCCGAGCACCTTGTCGCAGTCGGAGGTGAACTGCCGCACGCGCTTGCCGGTGTCGGAGTCCCACACGCAGTGGTCGCCGTCGTCGCCGCCGGGGCAGTTCGTCACGAACGTCTTGCCCGACGGGGAGAAGAGGTCCTGCGTGCCCGACGCGAGCGAGCCGACGCTCGGCACGTCGCGGACGGTCCTGCCGGCGGCGTCGTAGAACCGCAGTCCCTTGCCGGAGCCGTAGAGGTTGACCACGCCCCGCTGGCCGGGGTCCCAGCCGAACCCGGTGTCGGGCGGGGCGGCGCCGCCGGGCAGCCGCACCACGCCGGCCTTGGCCTCGGCCACGTCCACCAGGACGAACCCCGGGTACACCCAGTCCTCCTTGCCGCGCGTGTCCTTGGTCTCCTTCTCGATGTTGAGCAGCAGCTTGGAGCCGTCGCGGGACCACGATCGGATGCTGCTGATCAGCGGCTTGCGGACGGTCTTGACCGTGGACGTCGCGCCCGTGCCGCGGTCGGTGACGATGACCGAGTCGTAGCCGTCGGCGGTGTACTTGCGGCCGCGCGTGGCGATGCGGCGGCCGTCGGGGGAGACCAGCGTCTCCCAGTTGCCGGCGTACTTCTTGAACCCGCCGCGCAGCGACTGCCGGGCGTAGTCCACCCAGTCGTCGGAGCGCTTGTCGTAGACCTCGTACGAGGTGAGCGTGACCGGGTCGGTCGGCAGCTCGTACAGGTCGATGGTGCCGCCCGGCAGCCTCTTCCTGACGGGGGTCGGCGTGGGCCCGGTGCTGGGCGTGCGGCCGGTGGCGGTGGGGGTCGTCGTGGCGCGGGACGAGGCCGTCGTCGTCTTACGCTGCGTCACGACCAGCGCGACGCAGGTCAGCAGGAGCAGCGTGACGGCCGCGGTCACGCCGACGATCACCGGAGCGCGGCTCCTGCGGCGCGGGGGTAAGCCGGTGGACATCGGCATGGGCCCCGGCACGGGTCCCGACTGCGGGCCCTGCGGGGGCGGCGCCCACGGCGGCGGAGGCTGCTGGAAGGGGGGCTGAGCCGCGGGCGGGCCCGGTTGCTGTCGGAAGGGCGGCGCGGGCGGGCCCGGCTGCCGGAAGGGGGCCGCGGGCTGGCCCGGCTGCTGGATGAGCCGCATGAGCACCTGCTCGGCCGTCGGCCGCCGCGCGGGGTCCTTGTCCAGGCAGGCGGCCACCAGCTCATGCAGCGGGCCGTCCAGGACACCGAGGTCGGGCGGGTTGTTGAGCACCCGGTTGATGACGGCCGGCATCGTGTCGCTGCCGAACGGCGCCCGCCCGGACGCCGCGTACACCATCGTGCCGGCCCACGAGAACATGTCCGCGGACGCCCCGACCGGGTGGCCGAGGATCTGCTCGGGCGGCATGTACGACGGCGTGCCCACGGGCATGCCGCTGATCGTGGAGGTGGCGTCGAGGGCGCGGGCGATGCCGAAGTCGATGACGCGCGGCCCGTCGGCGCCGAGGATGACGTTGGCCGGCTTGACGTCGCGGTGGACGATGCCCGCCTGGTGGATGGCCGCCAGCGCGGTGGCCGTGCCGATCGCCAGCCGGTGCAGGGACGCCCCGGCGCGCGGTCCCTCCTCCTGGACGATCCGCTGGAGCGACGGCCCCTCGATGAACTCGCTGATGATGTACGGCCGCTCCTGCTCGACGCCCGAGCCGAGGACGGCCGCGGTGCAGAAGGGCGCGATCTGCTGGGCCACCTGCGCCTCGCGCAGGAACCGCTCGACGCTCACCCGGTCGGCCGCCAGGTCGTGGCGCAGCCACTTGACGGCCAGCGGCGTGCCGGAGGCGTCCCTGGCCAGGTAGACGACGCCCTGGCCGCCCTCGCCGAGCCTGCCGGCGAGCTCCAGGCCCGCCAGGCGTCGCGGATCGCCGGGCCTGAGCGGAGCGATGGATGGCATGAGGGGATTGTGGCCCGTAGCCGCGCATCCACAAAAACTACCGGTCGGTAGCAGTTCCGGAATATCCTTCTGACCATGCACGTGACAACGCCCGAGCGCGTGACCACGGTCCACGTGACGTCCAGCGGGGAGACGCGGGAGATCAGCACCCCGTTCACCGGCGAGCCGCTGGCCCGGCTGCCCCTCTCCAGTGCCGACGACGTCGCCCGCGCCCACGCCCGGGCTCGCGCGGCCCAGGCCGAGTGGGCCGCCCGGCCGGTCGCCGAGCGCGTGCGCCCGTTCCTGCGGCTGCACGACGCGATCCTCGACCGGCGCTCCGACATCCTCGACATCGTGCAGGACGAGACGGGCAAGGCCCGCAAGCACGCCTTCGAGGAGGTGCTGGACGTCGCGGGCTGCGCGCTCTACTACGCGCGGCGCGCCCCGCGCCTGCTCGCGCCGCGCCGCCGGCAGGGCGTCTTCCCCGTGGCCACCCGGGTGAGCGAGCTGCGCTCCCCGAAGGGCGTGGTGGCGCTCGTCTCGCCGTGGAACTACCCGCTCTCGCTCGGCGTCACCGACGCCGTGCCGGCCCTGCTGGCGGGCAACGCGATCGTGCACAAGCCCGACACGCAGACCGCGCTGTCCACGCTGTGGACCATCGAGCTGCTGGCCGAGCTGGGCATGCCGCGCGAGATCTGGCAGGTGGTGCTGGGCGAGCCCGCCGAGATCGGCGAGGCGCTGCTCGACGGCGCCGACTACGTGGCCTTCACCGGCTCCACCCGCGGCGGCCGGAAGATCGCCGAGGAGGCGGCCAAGCGGCTCATCGGCTGCTCGCTGGAGCTCGGCGGCAAGAACCCGATGCTGGTGCTCGACGACGCCGACCTCGACCTCGCCGTCCAGGGCGCCGTCCGCGCCTGCTTCACCAACGCCGGCCAGCTCTGCCTGTCGGTTGAGCGGCTGTACGTCCACGCGAGCGTGTTCGACGCCTTCGCCGAGCGGTTCGCCGCCCAGGCGCGCGGCCTCCGCCTGGCCGCCGGGCACGACTGGTCCGCCGAGATGGGCTCGCTCACGTCCGGGCGGCAGCTCGACACGGTCACGGCGCACGTGGAGGACGCGCTGGCCAAGGGCGCCACGCTGCTCGCCGGCGGCAGGGCCAGGCCGGACATCGGACCGCTGTTCTACGAGCCGACCGTCCTCACGGGCGTCACCGAGGACATGGCGCTGTGCCGCGACGAGACGTTCGGCCCGGTCGTCGCCCTCCACCCGTTCACCTCCGACGACGAGGCCGTCGCGCTCGCCAACGACACCGTCTACGGGCTCAACGCCTCCGTCTGGACCTCCGACCCGGCTCGCGGCCGCGCGATCGCCGCCCGTCTCCGGGCCGGCACGGTCAACGTCAACGAGGGGTACGGCGCCGCGTACGCCTCCTACGACGCCCCGATGGGCGGCATGAAGGCGTCCGGTCTCGGCCGCAGGCACGGCGCCGAGGGCCTGCTGCGCTACACCGAGGCGCAGACCGTGGCCACGCAGGCGCCGTGGCTGGGGTTCGAGCCGCCGGGCGGCATGCCGTACGAGAAGTGGGCGGGCGTGCTGGCGACCACGCTCAAGACCATGCGCAGGCTGCGGCTCAAGTGAGAACGGGCGGAATATCCCGTCCGCCGGCCGTGTCGTAGCCGAGCATGGAGATTCGTTACGCGGGCGGTCCCACCGCCGTTCTGGAGATCGGCGGCGTGCGCCTGCTGATCGACCCCACCTTCGACGCGCCCGGCGACTACCCGATCGGGCAGCGCGCGCTCACCAAGACGGGCGGCCCGGCGTTCGGCCCGGACGAGGTGGGGCCGGTGGACGCGGTGCTCCTCTCGCACGACCAGCATCCCGACAACCTCGACCGCGCGGGCCGTGCCTACCTGGCCGGCGCGCCCCTCGCGCTCTCGACGGGATCGGCTGCCGAGCGCGTCGGCCCGCCCGTGCGCGCCCTGCCCAACTGGAGCCACGTCGAGCTGCCCCGGCCCGGCGGCGTGCTGCGGATCACCGGTGTGCCGGCGCAGCACGGCCCCGACGGGAGCGAGCACCTCGTGGGAGAGGTGACCGGGTTCGTGCTGAGCGGCGACGGTCTCCCGACCGTGTACGTGAGCGGCGACAACGCGTCGCTGGACGTGGTGCGCTCCATCGCCGGCCGGGTGGGCCCCGTGGACGTCGCCGTGCTCTTCGCGGGCGCGGCCCGCACGGCGCTGGCGGACGGCGCGTACCTGACGTTGACCAGCGACGACGTGGTCAAGGCCGCCGACCTGCTGGGCGCCGGGCACGTGGTGCCGCTGCACTTCGAGCACTGGGCGCACTTCTCGCAGGGCCGCGACACGCTCGCGGCCGCGCTGGCCCCGCTGGGGGACAGGGCGCACCTGCTCGCCCCTGGGGAGCGGGTCACCCTCCCCTGAGCGTGGGACCATGATCCGGTGACCTGGACGGAACACGCGCTCGCCCTGCTGGAGCCGGGCGAGCCGACGCCGCTCATCGAGTTCCCGGTCGCCGCGCCAGGGGTGCGGCTGCTGCTGAAGGACGAGTCGAAGCACCCCACCGGGAGCCTGCGCCACCGGCACGCCCGCGCGCTGTTCCGGCGGGCGGTCCTGGACGGGCTGGTCGCCGAGGGGACGCCCGTGGTGGAGGCGACCGGTGGCAACGCGGCCGTGGCGCAGGCGTGGTTCGCGCGGCGGCTCGGTCTGCCGTACCTGGTGGTCATGCCGGGAGAGCGGAGCGAGGCGCGGGCGCGGCCGGTGGAGGAGCTGGGCGGCGCCTGCCGGTTCGTGACGCCGCCGCTCGCGATCTACGATGCGGCGCGCGAGGCGGCCCGCGAGAGCGGCGGCCACTTCCTCGACCAGTTCGGCCGCGCGGCCGAGCACGACCTCGCCGGGGAGCTGCTCGCGGAGGAACGCCCCGACTGGGTCGTGGTGGGAGCCGGTACCGGAGCCACCTCCGCGACCCTCGGCCGCGCGGCCCGTGCGGCCGAGGGACGGCCGATCCGGGTGGCGGTGGCCGACCCCGAGAACTCCGCGTACTTCCCCGGCTGGACGCTCGACGCCCCCGACTACGCCACCGGCATGCCGTCGCGGATCGAGGGCATCGGGCGGCCCAGGATGGAGCCCGGCTTCCGGCCCGACCTGGTGGACCTGGTGATCCCCGTGCCCGACGCCGCCTCCGTGGCGGCGGCCCGGCGGGTGTGCGCGGTCACAGGGCTGCCGGTGGGCGGCTCGACCGGCACCGCGCTCTGGGCCGCGCTGGAGCTCGCCGGGCGGATGGCCGGGCGGGGGGAGAGCGGCACGGTGGTGTCCATCATCGGCGACGCGCACCCGAGGCACCTGGCGACCGTCCACGACGACGCGTGGGCCACGGCCAAAGGGCTCGACCGGCGGGCCCACGACTAGGAGCTGCTCCGCCGTACCTCCTGAGCCCGTGGCGCCTCAGCCCGGGAGCGTCTCGCCGCCGATCGGGGCGAGGACCTCGCCCGTGTAGTACGACGACAGCCGGTTCGCCGCGAAGAAGACGTACGACGGCGCGATCTCGTCCGGATGCGCCGCGCGCCCCATCGGCACCTGCTTGCCGAACGAGCCGACCTTCTCCTCCGGGAACGTGGCCGGGATCAGCGGCGTCCACACCGGACCGGGCGCCACCGCGTTGACCCGGATGCCCCGGTCCACCAGGTTCTGCGCCATGGAGTAGGTGAAGGCGTTGATCGCGCCCTTGGTGGCGGCGTAGTCGAGCAGCGTCTTGTTGCCGCGCAGCCCGTTGATGGACGAGGTGTTGATGATCGCGCTGCCCTCGCGCAGGTGCGGCAGGGCGGCCTTGGTGACGCGGTAGTAGCTGTGGATGTTCACGGCGAACGTGTACTCCCACTGCTCGTCGCTCAGCTCCTCCAGCCCCTCGACCGGTGACTGGTAGGCCACGTTGTTGACCAGGACGTCCAGGCCGCCGAGCTCCTGGACCGCCTGCTCGACGACCGACGCGCAGTGGTCGCGGTCGCTCAGGTCGCCCGGGATGAGCACGCAGCGCCGCCCGGCCTCCTCGACGAGCTTCCTGGTGTGGTTGGCGTCCTCGTGCTCGCTCAGGTACGCGATCGCGACGTCCGCGCCCTCCTTGGCGAAGGCGACGGCGACGGCCCGGCCGATCCCGGAGTCGCCGCCGGTGATCAGCGCGCGCTTGCCGGCCAGCAGGTCGCGGCCCGCGTAGTCACGCATCTCGTCGCGCGGCTCGGGCGTCATCTCGCCGCTGCGGCCCGGGTATTCCTGTGTCTGCCCAGGTGGTGTGCTGTTCGATTCTTCGGCCATGCGGAGCGCTTGCCCCCAACCGGCGAAGCCTAACGTCGGAGCCTCAGCCGAGGGGGTGGCTGACCCACACGTTGGGCTCCACGTAGACGGCGTGATCGTGGGTCACGTCGCAGTGCACGGGCGTGAGGCCGCCGGGCACCTCCACCGGCCCCGTGCGGTCGAACGGCAGCCCGGTCCACTCGCGCCACTCGGCCAGCGACCCGGCGATCACCATCGAGCGGGACGCCACCCGGACGATCCGCCCGCCGGCCCGCACGTGGACGCGCAGCCAGGCGTCGTGGGGGAGGCCGTCGGCGCGGGTGCGGAAGGCGTACTCGGCCATGGGGGTGCGCGGCTCCAGGTGCTTCTGGTTGGGCCGGACCGGCGCGACCAGCTCCCGGAAGCCGAGCCGGGCGGCGTGCTCGCGCATCGCGGCGACCATGCGCGGCGAGACCCCGGACCCCAGCCGGTCGCTGCGCACCGTGATCTCCAGGGCGCTGATGCTGTCGGCCGCGGCGCCCGACTCGCGGGCGAGCCTGCCCCGGCGGATCACCGTGTCCCAGCCGCCGTCGGGCAGCGGGTCGTCCTTGGCCGGGTACGGGATCATGCACCCGCGCGCCACCAGCCGGCCGGGCTCGGCGTCGTCGTCGGCCACCAGCACGAAGTCGGCGAAGGTGGTCGTCGCGGCCGGGTAGAACATGTCCGCGACCGGGTCGTTCATCATGAACCCCGCCCACGCGTGGGCCATGTCCCACAGCCCCGTGGCGAACTCGGGGCGCTCGGCGAGGGTGGTGATCCGCAGCGACATGCGGATCATTGTCACATCTCGGACGGCCGTTGCACGGGCTGATGCTCGGTTTTGAAGATCAGGGTCGTCTCCAGGTGGACGATCTCCTGCCGTGTCAGGAACTTCTCCAGCACCAGCCGGTGCAGGTGGTCGGCGTCGGCCACGGCGACGTGGACGAGGAAGTCCTGCGGCCCGGCCACGTGGAACAGCGTGATCGTCTCCGGCAGGGTCAGCACGAACGCCCGCATCGGGTCGACGAGCTGGCTGGTGTGGGGCCGTACGCGCAGGGCGAGCAGCGCCTGGAGCGGCCGGCCGAGGCGCGCGGTGTCGACCGAGGCGCGGAAGGCCGTGATGACGCCCCGGCGGCGCAGCGAGCGCACGCGCTCCAGCGAGGTGGAGGGGGCGACGCCCAGGCGGTCGGCGAGCTCCTTGTTGGGCAGCCGCGCGTCGTTCTGCAACTCGGCCAGGATCGCGAGATCGATCGCATCGAGTGCGGCGTCATGCCTCATCGTCATCCTCCTGTTCGGCGAGGGTAGCCGTTCGCCGTCTCATCGACCACCGGCTCCCTGTGTCACCGCCACGGCCGGATGGCGGCGCGGAGAATGCCGCTCGGCTGTATCGCCAATTGCCAGGAGATTTCTCTTCTCGGCAGGAGTTTCCTTTTCTGCCGCTCGCTGATTGTTCCTTTTGATGGTGAGAATGGGTGCACGGGAACCGCCGGCGGGCGTGGCGCTCGCCCACGTGGCGCGGTCTTTCCCGCGAATTCCTCCGCTTTTCCGTCATAGGCATGACTTTTCCGGAACGCCCTGGACTGACCGGCGAGTTCCTGTAGCGTCGAGGCGAGCGCTAGGAGGCTTCGGTGCGGGAACTCTCCGGCAAGGTCGCGGTGATCACGGGTGCGGCGAGCGGCATCGGCCGGGCACTCGCCGTCAGGTTCGCGAGCGAGGGCATGTCCCTGATGCTCGCCGACGTCGATCCCGGCGGGCTCGCGGAGACCGCGACGCTGGCGGGCGACACCAAGGTCCTCACCCAGATCACCGACGTGTCCGACGAGGCCGCCGTGCACCATCTCGCGGAGCGGGCCTTCGGCGAGCTGGGGGCCGTCCATCTGCTGTGCAACAACGCGGGCGTCTACCAGGGTGGCCACCTGTGGACCCGGACCCGCGAGGACTTCGCCTGGGTGCTGGGCGTCAACCTGTGGGGCGTGCTCCACGGCATCAACGCGTTCGTGCCCCGCATGATCGAGCAGGACACCGAGGGGCACATCGTCAACACGGTGTCGGTGGCGGGCCTGTCCGCCGGGCCGCACGCGGGCGGCTACGCCGTCAGCAAGTACGCCGCGTTCGCCGCCTCGCAGGCGCTCGCCCAGGACCTGATCGCCTCCGGCTCCAGGCTCCGCGTCACCGCGCTGTGCCCTGGAGCGGTCCGGACGCGCATCAACCGCTCACAGCGGGTGCGCCCGTTCGACCTGTCCGTCGCCCGCAGCTCCGACGAGCTGGAGTCCCAGGAGCGGGTGGACGCCGGAGTCGCCGGCGGCATCGACCCGGCGCGGGTCGCGGACATGGTCGTCGACGCCGTACGCGAGGAGCGCTTCCTGCTGCTGACCCATCCGGAGTTCGGCAGGAGCATGCGCCGGCAGACCGAGACCCTGCTGGCCGGCGGCCTGCCCCCGCTGCGGGAGGCGGCGCCCGGGGAGGAGTGAGCGGGACGGGCGGCCGGTCCGGGCCGAAGGCGGGCTGCCGATAGACTGGGGACACCGCATTCGCCTCTGGGGGGTTTCTTCGGTGTCTGAGTTCGACACAGTTCTCGTGGTCGACTTCGGCGCGCAGTACGCGCAGCTGATCGCGAGGCGGGTGCGCGAATGCCACGTCTACTCCGAGATCGTCCCGTCGACGATGCCCGTCGAGGAGATGCTGGCCAAGCGGCCCAAGGCGATCATCCTGTCCGGCGGGCCCTCGTCGGTCTACGCCGACAACGCGCCGGCCGTCCCGCACGGCCTGTTCGAGACGGGCGTGCCCACGTTCGGCATCTGCTACGGCTTCCAGGCGATGGCGCGCGCGCTCGGCGGCGACGTCGCCCGCACCGGCGTCGCCGAGTACGGCGGGACCCAGCTCGACGTCGTCACCGAGGGCGTCATCTTCGCCGGCCTGCCCGCGACGCAGAAGGTGTGGATGTCCCACGGCGACAGCGTCAAGGCCGCCCCCGCCGGCTTCGCGGTGACCGCCTCCACGCGCGAGACGCCGGTCGCCGCCTTCGAGCACCCCGAGCGCGGCCTGTACGGCGTGCAGTTCCACCCCGAGGTGCTCCACTCCGAGCACGGCCAGGCGGTGCTCAAGCACTTCCTCGACGCGGCCGGCTGCCGCCCGACGTGGACCATGCTCAACATCGTCGAGGACTCCGTCGAGGCGGTGCGCAGGCAGGTCGGCGACGGGCGGGCGATCTGCGCCCTGTCCGGCGGCGTCGACTCCGCCGTGGCCGGCGCCCTGGTCCAGCGCGCCATCGGCGACCGGCTGACCTGTGTCTTCGTCGACCACGGCCTGCTGCGCAAGGGCGAGGCCGAGCAGGTCGAGCGCGACTTCGTCGCCGCCACGGGCGTCAAGCTGCGCGTCGTCGACGCCGCCGACCGCTTCCTCAAGGCGCTGGAGGGGGTCAGCGACCCGGAGGAGAAGCGCAAGATCATCGGACGTGAGTTCATCCGCGTCTTCGAGGACGAGCAGCGCGCGATCATGGCCGACGGCCCGGTCGACTTCCTGGTGCAGGGCACCCTCTACCCCGACGTGGTCGAGTCGGGCGGCGGCACCGGCACCGCCAACATCAAGTCCCATCACAATGTCGGCGGCCTGCCGGAGGACCTCCAGTTCACCCTGGTCGAGCCGCTGCGCACGCTGTTCAAGGACGAGGTGCGCCGGGCCGGCGAGGAGCTGGGCCTGCCGCCCGCCATGGTGTGGCGCCAGCCGTTCCCCGGGCCCGGCCTCGGCATCCGCATCGTCGGCGAGGTCACCCGCGAGCGGCTCGACCTGCTGCGCGAGGCCGACGCCATCGCCCGTGAGGAGCTGTCGCGGGCCGGCCTCGACCGCGACATCTGGCAGTGCCCCGTGGTGCTGCTGGCCGACGTCCGCTCGGTCGGCGTCCAGGGCGACGGCCGCACCTACGGCCATCCGGTGGTGCTGCGCCCCGTCACCTCCGAGGACGCGATGACGGCCGACTGGTCGCGGGTGCCGTACGACGTGCTCTCGCGCATCTCCACCCGCATCACCAACGAGGTGCGGGAGGTCAACCGGGTCGTGCTCGACGTGACGAGCAAGCCGCCGGGCACCATCGAGTGGGAGTGACGCCCCCGTTCCGGGGGATCTCTTCCTGACGCGTTCGCTTCGCCGAGCTGGAGAGGCTGGTCGAGGGCGTCCCCGCGAGGGCCGGGCGGGTGAGGGTCAGGCGGCTTCGCCGAACCAGCGGGTGAGCGCCGCGCGCAGGGCCCGCAGCTCGCCCTCGTCCGGGTCCGGCGAGGACGAGGCCCAGGCCACGTAGCCGTCCGGCCGGATCAGGAGCGCGCTCACCTCGCTCGCC
This sequence comes from Nonomuraea sp. NPDC005501, assembly GCF_040605905.1. Taxonomy (NCBI): domain Bacteria; kingdom Bacillati; phylum Actinomycetota; class Actinomycetes; order Streptosporangiales; family Streptosporangiaceae; genus Nonomuraea; species Nonomuraea sp. NPDC005501. Next base: position 35,185 of record NZ_JBEXDT010000053.1, read on the forward strand.
GCCCCGGAGGAGTGCGCGGTGAGCGTGTCGACCCGGTCGTGCCAGCCGGACGCCTCCTTGGCCGGTGACGCGCCCCTGGTCAGGTCCAGCAGCAGCGGCCGGGCCGTCCGGGTTAGCTCGGCGAGCCGGAGCGAGCCGCCGCCGGTGCCGCCGCCCGTGTCCAGCGTCAGGTCGGGGGCGAGGCGGCCGGTCAGCGGGTGCGCGTCCCCGCCGCCCATGTCGTAGCGGACGTCGGACCCGGCCATCGTGGCGGCGATGTGGCGGGCGTTGGCCGGATCGCGGAGCAGCTCGGCGAACAGCTCGCGCAGCGCCGTCACCTCGCCGCCCGGCGCGATCAGCGCGGACTGCGCCTGCGTGTGCATGACGACCCGCTCGGCCGCCGGCCGCCGCTCGCTCTCGTACGTGTCCAGCAGCGCCTCGGGGGCCCGGCCCCGGACCACGGCGGCCAGCTTCCAGCCCAGGTTGACCGTGTCCTGGAGGCCCAGGTTCAGGCCGGGGCCGCCGATCGCGCTGTGCACATGGGCGGCGTCGCCGGCCAGCAGCACCCGGCCATCGCGGAACCGGTCGGCCAGCCGGGTGTTACCGCTGGTCAGCCGGCGTAGCAGGTGCGGCCCGTCGCCCTCCGGCGGCCCGAAGGGCAGGTCCACGCCGAGCACCCGGCGTACGCTCTCCCGCAGCTCGTCCAGAGACATGGGCGGCGGCTCCGTGCCCTCTTCCGTGCTGTCCCACTCCATGGTGGTCAGCACGGGCAGGCGGCCGGCGAACGGGGCGTACGCGATCAGACCGTGCTCGGTGCGATGGTGCATGAACGGCGGCACGATGCCGTAACCGGGCACGTTCAACGCGCCGGTGGCGGGGTCGATCAGCGAGGCCGGCACGGACACGTTCGCGGTGCGGGAGATCGTGTCGTCCCTGGTGATCCCCGGGAAGCCGATGCCGGACAGCCTGCGCGTGACGCTGTGGCCGCCGTCCGCGCCGACCAGATAACCGGTGCGCAGCGTGTACGGGCCGCCGGGCCCCGCGATCTCGGCGGTGACGCCGTCCGCGTCCTGGGACAGGCCCGTCAGCTCGTGTCCCCGCCGGATCTCGACGCCGAGCTCGGTCGCGCGTTCCTCCAGCACCTCCTCGACGCGGCGCTGCGGCACCTGGATGATGTGGAGCGGGTTGTCCTCCACGCCGGCCAGCATCAACGGCAGCGCGCCGAACACGAAGCCGGGGACGGGCCGGGGCGGCTCGGGGTCGCCGGTCAGGCGCTCGTACAGGCCCCGGCGGTCGAGCACCCGGATGACCTGGCCGACCAGGCCGTTGGCGCGGGCCTCCTCGGTGCGGGCGGCCAGCCGCTCCAGCACCACGGGCCGCACCCCGGCGAGGGCGAGCTCGCAGGCCAGCATGAGCCCGTTCGGGCCGCCGCCCGCGATGACGACGTCGACGAGCGTGCCGGGGGTGGTTTCGGGGGAGATGTCGGTGTACACGGCGATCCTCCTGGTCATTGGAAAAGGGCATGACGCATCGGCCCGGCGGCGCCGGGCTTCGTACCGTGTGCGGTTGTGGGGAGTGTGGGGCTACGGGGTGGTGAGCCCCTGGGAGAGCCGGCCGAACGCCTCGCGCAGCAACTCCTGTACCGAGACCGGCGGTCCTGGGCGCAGCGACTGCTGCGTGACCGCCGCGATGGCGGCGCTCACGGCACCGGCGACGAGGTTGGGGTACAGGTCGCGGGTGACGTCGGTGCCCGTGCGCTCGGCGATCACCGCGGCGAACTCGGCCTCGGCGGCCATGTTCGCCTTGACGAACTCGGTCTGCAGCGCCGGCTCCTGCACCATCAGGCGTAGCCCGGCGGTCCGCTCGTCCGACGCCTCCGGCCGCGCGTCAAGGCCGAGCGCGAACTGCGAGAGCGCCGCGTCGGTGATCGCCTCCCACAGCGGCTTGTCCGCCGGCTGGGCGCGCAGGTCCTCCGCGATCGCGTGGGCCCGCTCGACGTGCCGGGCCGCGATGGCCTCGCCCTTGCTGGAGAAGTAGTTGTTGAAGGTGCGGGGGGAGACGCCCGCCTCGGCGGCGATGTCCTCCACCCGTACGTTGTCCCACCCGCGCTCCACGGTGAGCCGGATGGCGGCCCAGCTCAGCGCGATGCGCGTCTCTCGCTTCTTGCGCTCGCGCAGCCCCGAACGCTCACGTTCGTCACTTCCCACACCCACCACGATACATAAACTTGCGTGGTCTGCAAAGATGCGTGATCCGCAAATTTTAGCCGGCTTCTGGGCCCGGGACCGGCTCGGCGGCCGGCCGCCGAGCCCCGCGCAGCACCCGTACCAGGCTGCCGAACAGCAGCGGCGCCATCATCATCCCCACGAAGAGCGGCGTGGCCATGTACCGGTAGTCCTGCGCCGAGATGTTGGCCAGCACGGCGAGCTGCTGCCCCGCCACCACCGCCACGACCGCCGGCACGTACCTGTTGCGCAGCGCCCACGCCGCCAGCCCCGCCGTCAGGTACGACAGGTACGCCCAAGTCGCGCCCCGCCAGAGCAGCCAGTCATAGCCGGGCTCCGCCGAGGCGAGCAGCCACGAGTCGGCCACCCGGTACAGCTCCGCCGACTTCGGCCGCAGCGAGAACATCCACCGCTGCGGGTAGTCGGGCACCTTGTTCGGGCCCACGTACGTCTCGGCGCTCGGCCGCCGCGAGAAGTGGTACGTCTGCCCGCCCACGGCCCACTCGTCCTGCACCGGGTTCCACGCGATCGAGCCCCGGCACAGGCGCGCGTCCACGACGTCCACGGGCCGCTCCGTGAGCAGCCGCCGCCACAGCTCCAGCAGCTCGCCCGCGTGCGCGTCGGCCTGCTGCCAGCTGAAGTCGCGCCGCCAGATCAGCGGGTTGATGGTGTGGCAGGTGCCGCCCTCGTTCCACCGCGACAGGGGGGCCACGGCGGTCATGAGCGTCCTGTCGCGGTCGTCGAACAGCTCCGGATGCTCCCGGTACAGGACCGCGATGTCGCCGAAGGCCGTGTGGTAGACGTACGTGCTGGACGGGGCGGCGATGCCCACGCGCGGCAGGACGACGTTGCTGAGGACCAGGGGGACGGCCGCCGCGACGAGCCCCACCAGCGCCAGCCGTATCCTCGCGCCCCGCACCACGACCAGCAGCACGGCCACGGCGACGCCGACCACGAGGAAGCCGTTCGCCCGGAACAGCCCGAGCGCCAGCATGAGCGTCCCGAGCCCCGCGAGCCGCCACCGTGTCAGGCGGCGGGTCGCCGCCAGCCCGGCGCACGACGCCGCGATCGCGACCGCGCACAGCGTGAACGGCACGTCCTTCCACAGCGCCACCGAGAACGCGCCCACCGGCGGCAGGAACGGCAGCAGGACGGCCACGGCCGTCGTCGTCCTGCGCGGCGCGCCGAGTGCCTTCAGCGCGGCGGCCAGGTACGTGAGCGTGGCCGCCATGGCGGTCGTCTGCAGCAGCGTGACCGCGCCGATGTCGCCCGTCAGACGCACGCTCAGCCACAGCAGCGCGTCGTAGGTCACCGAGTGGTCGCTCACCCACGGCCCGACCATGGTGTGGCTCAGGTACAGAACCGAGTCGCGGCTGAACAGGCCCGGATAGTACGCGGCCCACCAGCACGCGAGCACGGCCTGGATGGCGAGGAAGGTCGCGAGCGTCGCCCAGCGCGATGGCTTCGCGGTCTCCGTCAGCATGCGCTCCCCGTCCCGGCTACCGGGGCGGTCGCCCCGACGTGCTTCCTACCGCGAACTAGGGAAAACTCACACCGGCGTCCGGAGTCCTGCCGCCCAGCAGGGTCGGAACCGTCACCAGGTGATACCCCTGCTTCTTCAGCTCCTTGAGGATCGCCGGCATGGCCCGGACCGTCTGCGGGACCGTGTCGTGCATGAGGATCACACCGTCGCGCTTGGCCAGCCGCAGCACCGCGGCCTTGATCTTCGCCGGGTCGCGCAGCTTCCAGTCGAGGGTCGTGCCGGTCCACAGCACCTGGGAGAGGTCCTGCGAGCCGGCGAGCCCCAGCACCCGGGCGTCGGTGTGCCCGTACGGGGGCCGGAACATCCGCAGCCGGCGGCCGGTCACGTTCTGGACGACGTCCTGGGTGAGGCGCATCTCGTCGATGATCTCCTGATCGAGCAGGGTCGGTAACGACGGGTGCGAGTAGGTGTGGTTGCCGATCGCGTGCCCCTCGGCCACCGTCCTCCTGACGACCGCCGGGATCTGCTCCACGTGCTTGCCCATGAGGAAGAACGTGGCCTTCACGTGCTCGCGTTCGAGCACGTCGAGGAGGGTGCCGGTGTACTTGCCTGGGCCGTCGTCGAAGGTCAGCGCCAGGCACTTGACCTTCGCGCAGTCGACCCGCGCCTTCGTGCCCGTTCCCGCGCTCGTCCCCGTGCCCGCAGCCGGGGCGCCGCTCATCACCAGTGCGGCTGCCAGCAAGCCCTGAATCACCACAGGTGCCACCTTAAAGCCAAACATCCCCACCCGCGTGACGGGTCACCCCGCCTTCCTGGACCGTGCCACCGGCCGGCGCGCGTGCGGAGGGTTCAGGTCATGGCCGGCAGCCGGTATCCCTCTTCCCGGTCCAGCCGCGCCTGCGTCAGTCGTTCCGACAGCGTTCGATTCGTCGTCATGCCCATTGCTCCCGGTCAGTCCTTGTAACGCCCTGAACGTTACAGTCTGGACGGTAACAGATGTAACGGTCTGAGCGTTACCATGGACCCATGAGCAAAGAGGACCCGTTCGCCTTCCGCTTCGACTGCGGCGCCGTCTGGCTGAACCTCCTCGCCACCAGGGGCCGCACGTTCAGCGCGGACCCGGTGGAGCGGCTGGGCACGCCCGGCCGCCTCGCCGAGTGGCTGGAGCGCTGCGAGCTGTCCCCGGCTCTACCGCCTGATGAGGACGATGTGGACCAGGCGCGGAAACTCCGGGAGACCCTCCGTGCGCTCGCCCTGGCCACTGTCGACGAGCGCCCCCCGCCCGCGGATGCCGTGGCGGAGCTGGCCGCGTTCCTGGCCGCATACGACGATCCGGTCCGGTTGGTCGCGGAGGACCGGCTGCGCCGCGAACCGCCGGCGACGACGGCACGCGCCCTCGCCAGGGTCGCCCGCCAGGCCGCGGACCACATGACCGGCTCGGACCGGCTGGCTCTCAAGAGCTGCCCGGAGCGCGACTGCAGGGGCGTCTTCATCGATCCACCCGGGCGCCGGCGCTGGTGCCCGTCCCCGGCGTGCGCGAGCCGGGGCAGGGTCCGCGCCCTCCGCGCCCGCCGCGACGCCACCGCCTCCAGGCCGAACGAGGATCACTCGCCGGCACAGTGACGGGCGGGTGCCGCTGCCGTCGCCGGCGCATTCGGGGGGCGTCGCGGGGTGTCACGTACTGGCGCCGGCCTTCCCCCTCGCCTCGGTGTCGGAAGCGGGCATCCTGTGCGCGAGCTGTCCCTCGATCATCGCGGCGACGGCCGCCCGCCCCTGGTGCCGGGGCGGGCGGCCGTCTGCGGTCCGCTGAGGGGTCAGGGGGTCGCGCTGAGAGGCGTCAGCCAGTGAATCTCCAGGTCTTCCAGCAGGTAGTCCATGCGGTGCCGCTGGAAGTCCGCGAGCTCGGGACGCGCGAGATGGGCGCGCAGGTCGTCGGCCGACCGCCACAGTTCGTAGAACACCAGCGTGCCGGGGTCGGCCGCGTCCCGGTGGACCTGGTACTGCATCGAGCCCGGCTCGGCCCTGGTCGGTTCGACGAACGACAGCAGCAGTCGCTCCAGTTCGTCGGCCCGCTCGGGCTTCGGCCGGGCGAAGCCGTAGAGGCCGACGGCCCCGTCTCCTTCAGGTACGATAATCTTCATACCTGACGATGGTAGACATCTATCAGGTACGAAACAAATCGTACCTAGGGGAGATTCATGGATCTGGGCAAGGTGTTCGGCGCCCTGGCCGACAGCTCCCGCCGCCGCGTGGTGGCCGAACTCGCGGCCGATCCAGGGGGCCGCGAGCGCGCGTGCGGCTCCTTCGACCTGCCGGTGAAGAAGGCCGCGCGCACGCATCACTTCCGGGTGCTGCGTGAGGCGGGGCTGATCGTGCAGCGCGACCACGGCAACGGCAGCGCGGTCTCGCTGCCCAGGCAGGACATCGAGCGTCACCTGCCCGGCCTGCTGGCGCTCCTGACCGAGGAGTTGGAGTCCGGCGGCGAGCCGGAGCAGGATGGGGCGAAGTAGAGCCACCGGGAGGACGCGGTAGCGGCCATCAGCCGGGTGGACGCGGCGGGCAGGTTTGCTCCGAGGGCGGCGCGGTGACGGTCACCAGCCGGGTGAGCGCGGCGGGCAGGTTTGCTACGGGTGCGACGCGGTGGCGGTCACCAGCGGGGTGGACGCGGCGGGCAGGGCCGCTACGAGGGCGGCGCGGTGACGGTCACCAGCCGGGTGAACTCGGCCGGCAGGTCCACGCCGTCCCACACCCGGTGGAACCCCAGCGCGGCCCCGACCGGCACCATCCGGTCCACCCCGCGCCCGCCCAACGCCCCGGCCAGCTCGGCCAGCTCCTCGCGGCCGAAGCCGAAGTGCGTCATCGTCTGGTCCTTCCGCCGCACCACGCCCGCCAGCTCGCCGAGAGTGCCGAGCCGGGCGTGCGCGAACGTCCCCGTGCCGAGCCACCGCCGCGGTGCCCGGTCCGGCGCCGTCAGAACCACCTGGGCCAGGGCGTTGCCACGGAACTCGACCGAGCTCGCCACGCCGTCGGCCGCCAGCCCGTACGCGGCCACCCGCTTCTCGACCGCCATCGCCGCGTCCACCGTCCACCCGCGCCGCGCCACGGCCTCCGCCAGGCAGGCGGTGAACCCGTCGCGGGCCGCCGCGCACTCGCCCGGGGAGCCCACCCAGAAGACGGTGCCCGGGGAGGAGCACGCGGCCTGGTCGAACCAGTACGCGTCGGTGGCGAACCCGTCGGCCACCGCCGCCCGCGTCGCCGGCTCGGCGGCCAGCCACGCCGCGGCCCGGACCACCGCGAACGACGACCGGTCGGGGAAGGCGAGATCGCGGGCATGGGGCGCGAGCGGATGCCGGCGGATCTCGTCCACCGTACGGTCGCCGCCCCAGATCACCCGCAGATCGCACGCCGCCGACAGCTCGGCGGTGGGGTCGGGGGCCCGGCCCCCGCTTTCCCACGGGGAACGGCCGCCCTCGCCTTCTCGCAGGGGACGGCCGCCCTCGCTCTCCCGCAGGGGACGGCTGCCCTCGCCTTCCCGCAGGGGACGCCCGCCCTCGCCTTCCCGCAGGGGACGGCCGCCCGCGCTCTCCCGCCCGGGACGGTCGTAGGAGACGACGCGCTGCGTGCGGGCCACCACCGGGTCGGCGCCGTCGAGCGCCTCGTGCAGCACGCCGAGGATCACCTCGGCCACGACGCCGGCACGGGCCGAAAGACGGACGACGTTGCGGTTGCCCATGAGGGCCGACAGGGCCCAGGAGTAGACGAAGACGGTGTCGACGTTCGCCGGGGGAACGTGGAACACCAGCCCACGCGGCACCCGCACGTGCTCCCCGGACGCCGGGCCGAGGGCCCGCTCCAGCTCGCGGGGCCGCAGGAAGAACCCGAGGGACGCCAGCTCGGGATGCCGCCGCGCCACGGCGGGCCTGAGCAGCCCGCGCCCGACGGCCACGAGGAACTCCCGCACGCGATCGTCCCCGACGCTCAGCCCCGGCCCCCCGGTCACGTCCCGAACCAGATCCCCGACCCCCATGGCCCCCTCGACCGGAAACCGGATCCGCACCGGCTGCCCCTCACCGGTGGCTCGCTCGGCCGGAATCCGGACCCGTACTGGTTGCCCGTCACCGGCGGTCCCCTCGGCGGAAATCTGGACCCGTACCGGTTGCCCGTCACCGGCGGTCCCCTCGGCCGGCACCCGAACCCGCAGCGGCTGCCCCTCACCGGCGGCCCGCTCGGACGGAGGCCGCGGGACGTGGACGGGGCCGGTCACGCGGCCGCCCCCATCCCGCCCAGCGTGTCGCTGCACCCGCGTGCCTCCGCGCGGGTCAGCCGACCCAGCACCGAGAAGCGCTTGCCCGGCCATGTGCCGTCGTCCACCCCGTGGACGACCCCCAGGTCCTCGGTCAGCAGCACGTGCCCCGGGTACGACGTCGGCAGCGTGCTGACCACCTCGATGAGCCCCGGCACGCCTGGTGGAGCCTCCTCCCACGTCTCCGGGTCGCGGATCACCACGTCGGCGAAGTCCGGGCAGTAGAGCCCGCCGCCCTCCGGCCCCTCCAGGAAGACCGTGCCGATCTGCTCCACCATGCCGTAGAAGTCGTGGATCCGGGTCAGCCCGCACTCGCGCGCCAGCCGCCGGCGGAACTCGGCCGCGTCCACCGCCTGGTCGGCCAGCCTCTTCCACCCCCCGGAGTGGATCAAGACCCCCTGCGACAGATCGAGCCCCAGCCCGCGCAGGTGCAGCCACACCATGTACGTGAACCCGAAGATCAGGAACGGCTCCCGGCCGTGCCGCGCCAGGAACCCCCGCACCGCCGCCGCGTCCACCTCGCCGCCCTCGTCCAGCACGAAGGTGTGGTCACGGCCGAGGTTCATCATGCCGAGCACCCCGGCGCCGCGCGCGCTCAGCGTCGTGGCCCGTACGACCGAGCGGATGTCGGCGATCAGCATGGGCAGCCGCCGCTCGCCCAGCACCGCCCGGAGCGTCGCCGCCAGCATGCGTGGCTGCGCCGCGGCCGCCGCACGGTCGAGGTGGACGCGGCTGGGCCGCTGCCCCGTGGTGCCGCTGGAGGTGAGCACCCGGAACACCTCCTCCTCGGGCACGCTGCGCAGCTCGTGCGTCTTGAACATCCGCACCGGCAGCCACGGCAGCTCCGCCACGCGCGCGTACGGCCCGTGCGACCCGATCGCCGCCAGGATCCGCGCGTACGGCGGGCAGGCGTGCCGGTGCCGCTCCGTCAGCTCGGCCAGCCGCGGCAGCAGCACCCGCTCCCGCTCGGCCTGGCCCAACGTGAAGACACCCACCCGGTCTGCCGGGTCCGTCGTGGCCCTCGGACCGTCCGGTCGTCTCATGTCCGGGCCTCCAGGGCGCGGTAGTCGATCTTGCCCGTGGTCAGCAGCGGGAGGCGGTCCACGGCGCGGACGTCGAAGCCGCTCCAGTGCAGCCGTAGCTCCGTGCCGAGGCGGCGGGCCAGGCGGGCGCAGGCGTCGCGGTCGAGCCCCTCGGCCCATACCGTGACCCGGTCGTCCCCGCTCGTCACCGCCACCGGGCCGCAGTCGCGCAGCAGGCCCTCGACGTCGTCCAGGCTGACCCGTACGCCGAAGATCTTGGCGATGCGCTTCATGCGGCCGGTGAGGAAGACGAAGCCCTCGTCGTCGAGGTGGCCGAGGTCGCCGGTGCGCAGCACGCCGCCCAGGTCGTCGCCCCTGGCCAGGTCGGCGGCCGTCTCCGCGTAGCCCATCATCACGTTGGGCCCCTCGTAGATCACCTCTCCGCCGTCCACGCTGAGCCGGCCGCCCGGGACGGCGGTCCCGGCCGAGCCCGGCTTGTCGGCCAGGCGGTCCGGCGGCAGGACCGCGATGCGCGCGGTGGCCTCCGTCTGGCCGTACATGACGAAGAACCGCTCCGTCATGGCCGCGAACCGCGTCACGAGCTCCGGCCGCAGCCGCCCGCCGGCCTGCGTGAGCGTGGTCAGCGTGGGGTGCTCGGCGTGCTCGAAGCCGAGCCTGCGCAGCATCTCGTACTGGTACGGGACGGCCGCCAGCGAGGTGCAGCCGTGGCCGTCGAGGTGGGTCCAGAACGACCGCTCCAGCAGGCCCGCGTCGGTGAGCACCACGGTGGCGCCGGCCACCAGGTGGCTGTTGAGCACCGACAGGCCGAAGCTGTAGTAGAGCGGCAGGCTGGTCGGCGCCACGTCGCCGGGGCCGATGGCCAGGACGGCGGCGATGGCCGTGGCGTTGGACAGCACGGCCCGGCGCGACAGGCGCACGAGCCTGGGGCTGCCCGTCGATCCGGACGTGGCCAGCAGCACGGCCAGGTCGGGATGCGGGTCGCCGGCGTCGCGGCGCCCGCGCGGCGCGGCCTCCACGGCATGCGCGAACCCGAACATCCCCACCGGCCGGAACCTCCTGATCAGGCCGGTCAGCGCCCCCGCCGCCAGGTCCGGGTCGAGCAGCGCCACCGGCCTGCGGGTCCGCCACGCGGCGAGGTAACGCACCACGGACGCCAGGTCGTTGCGCATGCCGCAGAACACGGGGCCAGGCGGCAGGCCGGCGAGCACCTGCGCGGCGCGGTCGACCCGGGCGGCCAGCAGGTCGCCCGTGAGTCCCCCCGGCTCTCCGGCGACGACGAGCCGCGCGTCAGGGTGCGGGAAACGATCCATGGGACGTCCATCCATCGTGTCGGAACCTCACAGCACCAGCCCGCCGTCGACACCGAGCACCTGGCCGGTGACGAACGAGGCGTGGCCGGAGAGCAGGAACGCCACGGCGGCGGCGACCTCGCCGGGCAGGCCCACGCGGCCGAGCGGGGTCGCGGCGACCGTCGTGGCGCGGGCCCGGTCGTCGAGCGTGGCCAGCATGGCCGTCTCGATGAAGCCGGGCGCCACCGCGTTGACCCGGATGCCGGCGGGGCCGAGCTCCTTGGCGGCGGACACGGTCAGGCCGAGCAGCGCGGCCTTGGTGGCGGAGTAGACGGCCTGGCCCGCCGACCCGCGGCGCCCCATGATCGACGAGACCATCACCACGGCGGGGCTCGTGCCCCGGCGCAGGAGCCGGACCGCCGACTGCAGCGTGTGGACGGCGCCCACCGCGTTGACGTCGAAGAGCCGGGACACCGCCATGCCCGGCAGCAGGCCGAGCAGGGCCGCGTCGTGGGTGCCGGCGTTGACCACGAGCGCGTCGAGGCGGCCGTGGCGCTCCCGGACGTGGCGCATCATGGCGGAGACCGCGCCGGGGTCGGCCACGTCGCCGTGGACGGACCAGGTGCGGCCGCCGGTCTCGGCGGCCACCTCGGCCGCGGCCTTCGCGGCCCGCTCGGCGTCGCGCCCGTGCAGGATCACCTCGTCACCGGCAGCGGCGAGCGCCACGGCGACGGCCCGCCCGATGCCCGAGGTCGAGCCGGTGACCAGCGCCACCCGCGTGCGCGGGGCCGGATCGAGGTCCGCGGTCGTGCCGCCGGCGGCTCCGGGGATCGCGTCACCGGTGGCGCGGTCCGTGGCCGTGTCACCGGCCGCGCCGGCCAGGGCCGCGTCACCGGGGGCGCCGGCCGGGGCCCCGTCACCGGGGGCGCCGGCCGGGGACGGGTGTGGGTCAGAACGCGGCGCCGGCACCGTGCTTCTCCAGCAGCCGCGCGGCCTCGGCGAACGAGCTCATGTCGATGATCTCGTCCGTGTCGATCATGATGTCGAACTCGTCCTCGATGGCGGCGACCAGCGCCATGTGGGCCAGGGAGTCCCACTGCGGGATCGCCCGGTATTGGAGCTCGTCGACGTCGGCGTCGTCCGGAAGGCTCAGCGCGGCGCGGAAGACCCCGCGCAGGCGGTCGAGGTGGGTCATGCTCCCTCACTCTCCGTGGTCGAACCAGAACGTAGTGTATCGGCGATCCTCCATGGCTCAAACCGAGACCCAGTCGCGGGTAATGGAACCGTATAAAGCCGGGTGATGTACCGGCGATGCTGCGAATGTCCCTTGGGGCGCGCCAACCGCTACAGGGGGAATGATGGACGAATCCAATCACTGGTACGGGCACTCCCGCATACTCGCCGGATACTGCGGGCTCCCGGACGACGTTCCCCGGCGTATACAGGGATTTCTCCAGCACGGCTGGAATTATCTGCACGGATATCCACCGAACGACCATTGGTGCACACCGGGATATCCCCGGTTCATCTGGGCCGACGTACTCCGGCGGCGCGGCTGGTCGATGGGGCGCCGGGGCCACTACCTCATCGGCGCGCCGTGGATCTACCTCCTCGACCTGGAGCCCGATCTCGGCCGGGTGCCGGAGGAGGAGCGGGAGGGCACGATCTGGTACCCCTTCCACGGCTGGGAGAAGAACGCGGTCACCGGTGATCACGGCGAACTCGCCGCGCGGATCCGCGAGGTGGAGACCGGCCCGGTGACCGTATGCCTTTACTGGCTCGAATTCGCAAACATCGGTATTAGGCGGGCGTACGAGTCGGCCGGATTCCGGGTCATCTGCCACGGCGAGCGCGGCTCCCGTTGGGACGACTCCGGACGTGACTTTCTCCGGCGCCAGCTCACCGAGCTGCGCCGCCACCGCAGGGTGGCGTCCAACCGGCTCGGCAGCGCGCTGTTCTACGGGGCCTCGGTGGGCTGCGACATCGCCGTGTACGGCGATCCGATGCAGTTCGAGGGCGAACGCCCCGAATACGGAGGCACGGCCCGCCGCATGCGGCTCTGGCCCGAGCTGCACGGCGAGCATGTGGACCGCGGCGTGGCCGCCGAGGCCGCCCGGCGGGAGCTGGGCTTCGACTGTCAGGCGACACCTGAGGAGCTACGGCGGATGTTCGGCTGGAAGGGGGTGCGATGCGCATGACGGAGGCGCCCGGCAACGTCCGGTTGATCGGCGGCGAGATGCTGCTGTGGTCCGACGCCGACGCGGCCACCGACTGGCGGGGCGCGGGGCTGGAGCTGGTCCGCCGGCTGGTCCCATCGGCCGGCCGCGTGCTGCTGGCCGGCCCGCACCCGAAGAGCCTCATCGCCGCGCTCGCCGGCGGCGAAGGCTCTCGCGGTGGGTTCTCCGGTGGTGCCGGCTCCGGCGACGAGATGTCCGGTGGCGCGTCGTCGGTGGCCGTGCTCGTGCGGTCGTACCCCGACGCCTGCGCCCTCGGCGAGCGTCACCAGGCGCTGGACGTCCACTGCGGGCGGCTCCGCGCGCTGACCGTGGCGGAGCCGTACGACCTGGTGCTGGCGCTCGACGGGCTGGAACGCACGCACTCCGCCGAGGAGCCGGCCCCGCCGTGGCGTGCCTCGCTGGACGCCCTCGCCGCACTTGTGGCGCCGGGCGGCCGGCTCGTCCTGGCGGTGCCGAACGACCTCGGGATCGACCGGTTCGTGGACGCCCGGCCGCCGGACCGGGAAGGCGCGGACGGGCACTGGGAGCCGCACGGCTTCGACCCGAGCCACCCCGGCGGACCGGAGGCCCTGGACGCGGCGCTGGAGGCGGCCGGGCTCGTGGTCGAGCGGTGCTACGCCGCCTATCCGGCCAGGAGCGCCCCGCGTGCCCTGTTCGGACGGGAGCTGCTGCGCGAGAACCTGCCCGAGGCGCTCACCGTGCCGCTGACGGCGCCCGGCGGCGACACCATGCTGGTGGCCGACCCGCTTCGGCTGACCCGGCTGGCGTTCCGTCACGGGCTGGGAGAGCACCTGGCGCCCCTGTGGCTCACGGTCGCCACCCGCCCGGCCTCCGGGGACGATCCGGCCGAGGTCCGTGCCGGTGACGACCGCGCGGGCGGTGAGCCGTTGCCGGAGGGGCTGGTCGAGGTCGGGCGGGCCGTGCACGAGGTCACCGCCACCTCCACCAGAAGGCTGCCCGGAGGAGCCGTGCGGCCCATCCCGCGTGGGCGCATCGTCGAGGAGATCCTGGTCGAGGCGTGCGCCCGCGAGGACGTGCGGTCCGTGCGCGACCTGCTGGCCGGGCTGGCCGCATGGGTCGCGGAAGGGGGCGACGCCGCCGCCGACAACCTCGTCTGGGACGGCGAGCGGTTCACCGCCATCATCCCGGCGCCCGCCCTGGGCGGTCCCGTGCCCGCGCAGGTGGTGCTCTGCCGGATCCTGTGGCGTTTCGCCGTACGGCTGCTGGCGGCCGGGCACCACCACCCGTGGCCGTGGCCGCTGGACGCCGGGCAGCTCGCGCTGACGCTGTGCGGCATGGCGGGGCAGCCGTGCGACCAGGACGGCCTCGATCGGGCCCGCAAGCTGGAGGCCGAGCTCGGGCAGGCGCCGGGGACGGCCGAGCTGGCGGGGGCCGCGCCCACGTACCGGGACCTGCTCAGCGCCCGCGACCGGCTGACCGATCAGCTGACCGCGTCGCTGGCCCGGATCACGCGTCTGGAGACCAAGCTGACCTACCGCGAGCGCGAGCTGGTACGCACCCGCGCCAAGCTGCGCAGGAGCCAGCGCAAGGCGGCCTCCCTGCGCAGGTCGCTCGGGTTCCGCCTGGCCCGCCGGCTGTCGCGCCCCCGCCGGGCCGCCCGCAAGGTCCTGCGCCTGCTGTCCCGCTGAGCCCGGCCCGCGAAGCCGCCGGCCCCGCCCTAAAGCCCGCTGTAAGGCCCGGCGAAGGTCGGCGAAGACGACGAAGCTGAGGAAGAGAGGGTGGTTTCGTGCCGATCCTGTCGGTGATCGTCCCGTTCCACGACGTCGAGGAGTACCTGGGCCCCTGCCTGGACTCCCTGCTCGCGCAGACCTTGCGTGACCTGGAGGTGATCTGCGTCGACGACGGCAGCCGCGACGGCGGGCGGGCCGTGGTGGAGGCGCGGCAGGCGGCCGACCCGCGCGTGCGCCTGGTCAGGCTGACGGGCGGCGGCGTCGGGCGGGCGCGCAACACCGGGGTGCGGCACGCGACCGGCCGTTACCTGGCCTTCGTGGACGGCGACGACCTGGTGCCGCGTGAGGCGTTCCGCCGCCTGGTGGCGTCGCTGGAGTCCACCGGCTCGGACCTGGCCTGCGGCAACGTCATGCGCATCCACCGGAACCAGCTCGTGCCCTCGTGGGCGCACCGGCAGGCGTTCGCGAGGCGGCTGGAGCGCACCCACATCACCCGCCACCCGCTGCTGGTCCGCGACCGCATGCTGTGGAACAAGGTCTACCGGCGATCCTCCTGGGACGCGCTGGCCCTGACGTTCCCGGAGCGGCTGTACGAGGACCAGCCCGTGGCCATGGCGGCGCATGTGGGCGCGGCCTCGGTGGACGTGCTGAAGGCGGTGGTCTACCACTGGCGCAGGCGCGAGGAGTCCGTCACGGACCGCCGCATGGAGCCGGACAACGTACGCGACCGCCTGCTGTCGGTGCTGGAGACGGCCACCCTGCTGGCCCGCCGGGCCCCGGCCGTCAAGCCGCGCTTCGACCGCGACACCCTCGACATCGACATGGGCGTGGCCGTGGAGGCGGTGGCGGTCATGGGCGCGGCGGCGGACCCGGAGCTCCTGGACCTCGCCGCCCGCTACCTCGACGGGGTCGCCCCGGAGGACTGGCTGAGCCTGCCGTTCCCGCGCAGGCTGCTGACGCACCTGCTGCACCGGAGGCGGCCGGACGAGCTGGCGGCGGTGTTCGCGGAACGGGACGAGGGCCGTCTGTGGCCGCCCCTCGTCCCCCAGGGACTCGGAAGGGGGCTCGGGAGTGGGCTCGGGCTGGGACGCAGGCGCTGGTACGGCCGGCATCCCGCCCTGCCGCAGGCCCTGTCGGAGGTCACCGAGGAGCTGGCCCTGCTGCCGCGCCTGCTGTCCGCCGGCTGGCGGGACGGCGTGCTTCACGGCGAGGGCTGGGTGTCGGTCGGCCGGTTCGACGTGCGGGGGCTGGGGCGCGTCCGCGTACGCGTGTGGCTCCAGGAGCGCGGCACCTCCGACACCGTGCCGCTCTCGGAGGACAGGGTCATGCCCGCCTGCCTCGGCCTCGCCCAGGAGGACGGCGGCGTGGTGGCGGAGCACGGCTTCCCCTTCGGCTTCGCCTTCGACCCCGCCACGCTGACCCCGGCCCGGCTGGCCCGGCGCGGTCACTGGGAGTTGCGCGTCGAGCTGCGCGCGACGGGGCTGCGGCTGGAGGCGAAGGTGGCGGGACCCCGGTGGCTGCCCCCGGCCGTACCGGTGCCGGTGCGCAGGGCGGGCTCCTGGGTGGTGCCCGTACGCGGCGCCAGAGGGGTGTGGGGGCTGCGGGTGCGCCGGGCGGAGGCGCTGATCGGCGAGTGCCGGATCGAGGGCGGCGACCTGCTCGTGGCGGGGGAGCTGGCCGACCCCGGCGACGAGGACCCGGTGCTCCGGCTGATCCGCCGCAGCGACGGCGAGGAGGTGTACTTCCCGGCCACCCTGGACGGTCACGTCTTCAGCGGCCGGATCCGGCTCGTCGACATCGACGAGCCGGTGGGCCGGCAGCCGCGCTGGGACGTCGTCCTGGACCAGGGCAGGAAGATCCGCCCGCTGGTGCGGACGCGGGCCCGCCCGGCGGCGACCGTGGCGGGCCGCAGGTTCGTGGCCGACCGGGGCGACGACGGCTGCCTGATGCTGGTGGAGCAGTGCCCGCCCGGCTGAGCGGCCCCGCGAGGCGGCGCCGTCAGTGGAGGACGGTGAGCAGCGACTCCACGACCTGGTCCTGCTGGGAGTCGGTCAGACCGGGGTAGAGCGGCAGCGACAGCTCCTCCCCGTAGTACGCCTCGGCTCGCGGGCACATGTCGCGCCGGTAGCCGAGGTCCTCGAACACCGGATGCCAGTACGCCGGGATGTAGTTGACCTGCACCCCGATCCCCGCCGCCCGCATCCGGTCGTAGACCTCCCGCCTGCGGCCGTCGAGCACCCGCACCGGGTACAGGTGCCAGGCCGGCTCGGTGTACGGGCGCCGCCCCGGCAGCCGCAGTCCGGGCACCCCGGCCAGCAGCGTGTCGTAGCGCGCCACCAGCTCCGCCCGGCGCGCCAGGAAGGCCGGCAGCCGCCGGAGCTGGCTCAGCCCGAGCGCGCACAGCACGTCGGGCAGCCGGTAGTTGAGGCCGAAGTCGTGGACCTCCTGGTGCCAGCCGCCGTGGCCGGGGTCGCGCTGCTCGGCCGGGTCGCGTACCAGGCCGTGGTTGCGGAAGCGCGCGGCGCGGGTGTGGCGCTCGCCGTGGGGCAGGGCCACCGCGCCGCCCTCGGCGGTGGTGACGGTCTTGGTGGCGAAGAACGAGAACGTGGTGATGTCGGCCAGCAGCCCCACGGGCCGCCCCTTGTAGGAGGCGCCGAGGGAGTGGGCCGCGTCGCCGACGAGGGTCGCGCCGGCCCGGTCGGCGACGCCGCGCAGCTCGTCGTAGTCGGCGGGGTGGCCGGCGTAGTCGACGGCGGTCACGGCCCGCGTGCGGCCCGTGACCAGGGCGGCGACCGCGTCGGGGTCGAGGTTGCCGGTGTCGTCCTGCACGTCGGCGAAGACGACCCGGGCGCCCCGCAGCGCGGCCGCGGCGGCCGTGGCCACGAACGTCAGCGGCGAGGTGACGACCTCGTCGCCCCGCCCGATGCCGGCGGCGGCGTAGGCCACGTGCAGCGCGGCGGTGCCGGAGGTGACCGCCAGGCACGGCACGCCGCCGGTCCACCGGGCCAGCTCCGCCTCGAACCGGGTCACCTCCGGCCCGGTGGTGAGCCAGTCGCCGCGCAGCACCTCGGCGACGGCCCGGACGTCGTCCTCGTCGACCGAATGCCGGCCGTACGGGATCACCAGCGGCCGTCCGCGAGCATGCGGCGCAGGTCTTCGGCCGACAGCCACAGGTCGTTGGTGTCGGAGCGGTAGGCGAAGCCGTCGGGCAGCGGCTCGCCCGCGGGCGGCGGCTCGTAGCCCCACGTGGCGATGGCCGGGAGCACGACGTAGCGGTCGCCGAGCCGCAGCGCGCGGCGGCCGTCGTCGGAGCCGATCATCTCCTCGTGCAGCTTCTCGCCGGGCCGGACGCCGACCTCGTGGACGGTGGCGCACGGCGCGACGGCCTCGGCCAGGTCGGTGATGCGCATGCTGGGGATGCGCGGCACGTACAGCTCGCCGCCGCGCATGAGGTCGAAGGAGTCGACGACGAACCGCACGGCCTGGTCGAGGGTGATCCAGAACCGGGTCATGCGCTTGTCGGTGATCGGCAGGCTGGCGCCCTCGGCGGCGAGCCGCTGGAAGAACGGCACGACCGAGCCCCTGCTGCCGACCACGTTGCCGTAGCGGACCACGGCGAAGCGGGTGGCGTGGCCGGCGGCGTAGTGGTTGGCCGACACGAACAGCTTGTCGGCGACCAGCTTCGTCGCGCCGTAGAGGTTGACCGGGCCGGACGCCTTGTCGGTGGACAGGGCGACGACCTTGCGCACGCCGCTGTCGATGGCGGCCTCGACGACGTTCTGCGAGCCTGTGACGTTGGTGCGGACGTACTCGAACGGGTTGTACTCGGCGGTGTCGACCTGCTTGAGCGCGGCGGCGTGGACCACGAAGTCGACGCCGTGCATGGCGCGGGTCAGCCGGTCGCGGTCGCGCACGTCGCCGATGAACCAGCGCAGCCGCTTGTCGTCGCCGAAGACCTGGCGCGCCTCCCACTGCTTGAGCTCGTCGCGGGAGAAGACCACCAGGCGGCGCACGTCGAGGACGCCCAGCGCGTGGCGGATGAACGCCTTGCCGAAGGACCCCGTGCCGCCGGTGATCAGAACGGATGAGCCGTTCAGAATGCTCACGTGACCCCCTGAATCGTGTTCACGCCCTGTAGTCGCCGGAGCTGAGCCGGTAGCATAGCGCGATCGACCAGCAACGCACGGTCACACGGGGGAATGGGGCTTCAGTGCGGATTGTCGGAGTCATTCAGGCGCGGACGGGGTCCACGCGGCTGCCGGGCAAGGTCCTGCGCGACCTGGGCGGCAGGTCCGTGCTGGGCTGGGTGGTGCGGGCCGTCCGCCAGGCGGACGCGGTGGACGAGCTGGTGGTGGCCACCACGACCGAGCCCGCCGACGAGGCCGTGGTGGCCGAGTGCCTGCGGCTGGGCGTCGCGTGGCACCGGGGGCCGGTCGACGACGTGCTCACCCGGTTCCAGCAGACGCTGGAGCTGCACCCGGCCGACGCGGTCATGCGCTTCACCGCCGACTGCCCGCTGCTCGACCCCGCGATCGTCCGCGAGGCGGCGCTCGTCTACCGGGCCGTGCCGGGCCTCGACTACCTGAGCACGAGCCTGACCCGGACCCTGCCCCGCGGCCTCGACGTCGAGATCGCGAGCCGGGAGGCGCTGGCGCGGGCCGGGCGGGAGGCAACCGCCCACCATCGCGTCCACGTCACCTCCTACCTCTACACGCATCCGGGCGCGTCGCGGCTGCTCGGCCTCGCCTACGCCCCGGCGGCGGCCGACCTGCGGGTCACCCTCGACACCGAGGACGACTGGCGGCTGATCTCGCGGGTGGTGGCCGCCCTCGGCGACCGGTGCCTGCCGTACGCGACGCTCGTGGGCTGGTTGCGGGCCCGGCCGGAGGTGCTCAGGCTCAACGCGCACGTCCAGCAGAAAGCGCTGCAGGAGGCATGACCGGCCGGGTCGGCGTCCGCTGCGACGCCGGCGCCGGCAGGGGCGTCGGCCATCTGGTGCGCTGCGTGGCGCTCGCCGAGGAGCTGCGCGGGCGCGGCGTCGAGGTCGGCTTCCTGGGCGACCTGGCCGGCTCGGCGTGGGCGCGGGCGCAGCTCCTGGCGCGCGGCCTGCCGCTCGTCCCGGCCCCGGCCGACCCCGAGCGCCTCGCGGAGCTGGTGCGCGACCTGCGCCTCGACGTGGTGGTGCTCGACTCGTACGACCTGGCTCCGGGTACGGGCGCCCGGATCAGGGCGACGGGCGCGGCCGTGCTGGCGATCGTGGACGGCGACCCGCTCGGTCAGGAGGCCGACCTCTACCTCGACCAGAACCTCGGCGCGGAGCTGCGGCCCTTCCCGCTGCTCGCCGAGCGGCTGGCCGGGGTCCGTTACGCGCTGCTGCGCGACAGCGTCCGCCGGCTGCGCCGGGCGCCCGGCCCACGTGGCGAGGTGCCCCGCGTGCTGTGCTTCTTCGGCGGCACCGACAGCGCCGGCGTGACGTCGGCCTGGGCGGGCGCGCTGAACGCCACGGGGCTGCCGTTCCGCGCGACGGTGGTGAGCCCCCGGCTGTTCGCGGTGGAGGGGCCGATCACCGTCATCCCGCCCACCGACCGGCTGCCGCAGCTCATGGCCGAGGCCGACCTCGTGCTCACCGCCGCCGGCTCCACCATCTGGGAGCTGCTCTATCTCGGCGTGCCGGCGGCGCTGACCTGGGTGGCCGCCAACCAGCTCATCGGCTACGAGGCGCTGGCCGCCGGCGGCATCGCCGCCGCGCTCGGCCCCGACCCCGGACAGGCCGCCGTCGAGGTGCTCGCCCGCCTGCTCGGCGACGCGGGGCTGCGCGAGGAGTACGGCCGGCGGGGCAGCGGCCTCGTCGACGGCAAGGGCCGCGAACGCGTCGCCGACGTGCTGCTCTCCCTGCGGTAAAGGCTCAGACCAGGTCTCTCCCTGCGGTGAAGGCTCAGACCAGGTCTCTCCCTGCGGTAAAGGCTCAGACCAGGTCTCTCCCTGCGGTGAAGGCTCAGACCAGGTCACAAAGGGTCAGACCAGGTCCCAGGTGAGCGGCGTGCCCGCCGCGGCGTCCCGGGTGAAGCGGCGGCCCGCCACGTCGGTCATCGCCGCGGGCGGCAGCCCGCCGGCCGGCCGGATCGAGCGTACGTTGCGCCCGGTCACCTCCTCGCCCGCCCGCACGTCGGCCACCACGTGCAGCGACCGGCGGAAGCGCAGCCCCTCCCGCTCCGACGGGCTGGGGCCGATGCGGGCCTCGCCGAGCGCCTGCCAGGCCCGCTCGCTCTCCACGACCAGCGTCGCCAGCTCGGCCGGCTCCAGAGAGAACGCCGCGTCCACGCCGCCTCCCGCCCGGTCCAGCGTGACGTGCCGCTCGATCAGGCAGGCCCCCAGGGCCACCGCCGCGAGCGACGCGCCGATGCCAGGCGTGTGGTCGGAGACGCCGACGACCGCGCTGGTGAGCCCGGCCAGCAGCGGCAGCCCGCGCAGGTCGCTCTCGGCGGGCGAGGCGGGGTAGGAGGCGGTGCAGGACAGGACGGCCAGCTCGGCGCAGCCCGCGTCGCGGGCCGCCCGTACGGCGGCGTCGATCTCCCCGGCCGTGGCCATGCCCGTGGACAGGATGAGCGGCTTGCCGGTGGCGGCGGCCAGCCGGATCAGCGGCAGGTCCACCAGCTCCGAGGAGGCGATCTTGTACGCGGGGGCGCCGAGCTTCTCCAGCAGCTCCACCGCCGTGGGGTCGAACGGCGAGGAGAACGCCACCAGCCCCAGCTCCCGGGCCCTGGCGAAGATCGGCTCGTGCCACTCCCACGGCGTGTGGGCCCGCAGGTACAGGTCGTAGAGCCGCTCGCCGCCCCACAGCTCGTGGCCGCCGCCGAGGCGGAAGGCCGGGCCGTCGGCGTCGACGGTGATCGTGTCGGGCCGGTAGGTCTGGAGTTTCAGCGCGTGGGCGCCGCTCGCGGCCACCATCTCGACGATGGCGAGGGCGCGCTCCAGGCTGCCGTCGTGGTTGCCGGACATCTCGGCGACGACGAACGGCGGCCGGTCGGGGCCGACGCGGCGGCCGGCGATCGACAGCGACCTCATGACTCGTCCCTCCGGGCGGCGCGGGTGAACTCGATCAGCACCACGTCCACGCTCTCGCCGTCGAGCAGCCGCCGGTAGCCGCCGATCTCGGTGAAGCCGAAGCGGCTGTGCAGCAGGCGTACGGGCTTGTTGGCGGCCAGCACCTCGCCCCGCAGCGTCGTCAGCCCGAGCGGGCCGAACGCGTGGCGGATCGCGGCGCGTTCGAGCCCGAACCAGGCGGCGAGCAGCTCGCCCGAGCGCTCCAGGCGGTCGAGGTCGAGGTAGAAGCCCCAGTGGGCGATCGGCGCGCCCGGCGCGAGCCCGGAGAACGTCACCACCCCGGAGGCGACCCCGCCGTGCTCGTAGACCAGCACCTGCCTGGCCGGGTCGGTCCGCACCCCGGCCCACCACCGGGCGTGCTCGTCCTCGCCGATCTCGTGGGTGGTGAAGCTGGCCGCGCGGACCTTCGGATGGTTGCGCCAGCGGCGCATGACGGGCAGATCGCCGTCGTCGACGTGTCTGAGCATCGGGCCCCCTCACGCTCCGTGCCTGGTTACGTCCACACCGTAGCGGACTATGGGCCTGGTAAAGAGCTGATCAGGGTGGAGCATCGGTCACCGCCGAGAGGCCATGGCGGCGGCATGCTGCCCTCGGACCCGTCCCCCACTCAAGGAGCCCGGCATGGCGCCCCTGGTCAGCGTCGTCGTCCCGTTCTACAACGTGGAGCAGTACATCGCCGAGTGCCTGGAGTCGCTGGCGGCCCAGACGCTGGCCGACATCGAGGTCATCCTGGTGGACGACGGGTCGGTGGACGGGAGCCGGCGGATCGCCGAGGGCTTCGCCTCCCGTGACCCGCGCTTCGTCGTGGTGCGCCAGCCCAACCGGGGTCCCGGTCCGGCCCGCAACGAGGGTGTGCGCTGGGCCCGCGGTTCGTACCTGGCGTTCGCCGACAGCGACGACGTCGTGCCGCCCGGCGCGTACGAGCTGCTGGTCTCCTCGCTGGAGCGGACCGGCTCCGACCTCGCGTGCGGCGGGGTGCGGCGCATGGCGGACGGCGAGCTGTCGTCGTCGTCGCTGCACGACAAGATCTTCCGGCGGGCGGTGCGGCGCACCCACATCATGGACCGGCGGGTGCTGGTCAGGGACCGGACGGTGTGGAACAAGCTCTACCGCAAGGACTTCTGGTACGAGCACCGGCTGAGGTTCCGTCAGGGCATCTACGAGGACGTGCCGCTCAGCATGCGCGCCCACGTGCTGGCCGCCAGCGTGGACCTGCTGCCGGACGTCGTCTACCACTGGCGCAAGCGGGAGTCGGGGGAGAGCTCGATCACGCAGCGGCGGGCCGAACTGCCGAACCTCACCGACCGCCTGGAGGCCATCCGGGCCGTCCGCTCGTTCCTGCAGGAGGAGGCGCCGGAGCTGACCCGCTCCTTCGACGGCCTGGTGCTGGAGAAGGACATCGTCTTCCTGTTCCAGGCGCTGGAGCACGCGGCGGGCGACGACCTGGAGGCGCTGCTGGACCTCGCCCGGCAGTGGCTGGCGGTCCTGAACCCGGGCGTGCTGGCCACCGCGCCGTCCCTGCGGCGGCTGGAGCTGTATCTGGTGGAGCGCGGGCTGATCAGGGAGCTGCGCACCGTCCGGGAGTTCAGGAGGTCGTCCGCCGAGGCGGCCCGCATCGTCCCTCGCGGGCTGCGCCGGGCCAACTGGTACGGCGACTACCCGTACTTCCGCGACCGCTCGCTGCGGATCCCCGACGAGGTGTACGACGCCCGGGAGGAGATCAAGGTGCTGGCCAAGGTCGAGGAGTGCCGGTGGAACGGCCAGGGCTTCGCGGTGGTCGGGGAGGTGGCCCTGCACCGGGTGGAGCGCCGGCCGCGCAAGATCGAGGTGTGGCTGAGCGACGGCAGCCGCAAGGTGCCGCTGCCGTCACGCCGGCTGGGGGCCGGGCGGCTGCTCGCCGAGATCGACCCGCGGCGGCTGCGGCGCGGGGGGCCGACGTGGCGCCTGTACGCCCAGGTGGAGACGCGTGGGCTGGTGCTCGAAGGCTGCTTCCGCGACGGAGACGGCAATCGGACGTGGCGGCTGTCCGTGCCGGGATGGTCAAGAACGGGCATGGACATCACCCAGTAGTTCCAGAGTGTAGTCACTGGCTCACGGCGAGTGGTCATGCTGGAATCCATGAGGACCTATTCGCTCGATGACGTCCATGCGACACGCAAGCGGAGAGACTCCTGGTGGACCGTGTACCTCGTGGACCCGCTGGCCTGCCGGACGGCTCTGCTGGTGGCCAACCGGTCGCGGATCACGCCCAACGAGCTCACCGTGCTGTCGCTGGTCATCGGCCTGGTCTCGGCCCTCTGCTTCGCCCTGGACCTGCTGGTCGCGGGCGCGGCGGCGTTCTATCTCAGCTTCATGGTCGACTGCGTGGACGGGAAGATCGCCCGGCTCAAGGGCACGGGGACGCCCTTCGGGCTCTGGCTGGACTACGTGGGCGACCGGGTGCGGGTGGTCCTCTGCGCCACCGGTCTGGCGTACGGGCAGTACGCCCTCACCGGTGACGTGCAGTTCATCGTGCTCGGCGCGGGGATCGCCGTGCTCGACCTCTTCCGGTACGTCAACGCGCCGCAGATGAAGCGGGTACGCGAGATCATCAGGGAGGCGAGGGCCGAGACGGCCGAGCTGCGCGAGGCGGCCCGCGTCTGGAACCGGGAGCAGGCCGCGGTCGTCAGCGAGCCGGTCCTCATGGTGCCCCTCCCGAGCCTGGGGGAGGCGGACGACGGCGAGGTCGTCGACGACGACGACGCCGTGGAACACGTCGTCACCGTGAGCCGCAGGCGTGGCCGCAACCGCACCTTCTCCAGGCGGCTCGACAGGTACCTCGCCCGCCGCCGCGTCCGCTCCCACCTGATCAGCGGCATCGAGTTCCACGCCGCGGTCTTCGTGGTCGCGCCCCTCGTCGGAGTGGCCGCGCTGGTGCCGGTGTCCGCCGTCGCCGGGGTGCTGCTGCTCGCCAACGAGATCTTCCTTGTCTACCGGATGTGGCTCTTCACGCGCAGGCACACCGTGTCCTCCCGGCAGGAGAGCCGAGAGCGCGTTCTCGTCTAAATTTTCGGGGGTTAGAACGAAATGTCCGATCGGCCCGTCTTTGTCGTCGGCTGCCCACGCTCCGGCACCACGATGCTGCAGCTCATGCTGCACTCCCACCCGCGCATGGCCGTGCCGCCCGAGACGCGGTACCTGGTGCCCGCCTACGTTCGCCGCCGCTCGTTCGGCGACATGCGCCTCGCACAGCGCCGCGCCGCCCTCGCGGAGTGGATCGCGACCGACCGCACCACGAAGTTCAAGGAACTCAAGATCGACAAGGACGAGTTCATCCGTCAGGCGATCGAGGGTCCCGGCTCGCTCGGCTCGGTCATCGGCACGACGTTCCGCATGTACGCCGAGCGGTTCGGCAAGCCGCGCTGGGGCGACAAGCGGCCCAGCTACGTCAAGCAGGTCGAGATCCTGCGCAGGCTCTTCCCCGACGCCCAGTTCATCCACCTCATCAGGGACGGCCGCGACTGCGTCTCCTCGCTGAAGGAGATGCCCTGGTACACCCTCAACTCCTTCCACGCCATCACCACCTGGGCCGAGGCCATCGACGCGGGCGTCAAGCTGCGGCGCACGCTGCCCGCCGACACCTACTACGAGCTGCGGTACGAGGACCTGACCGACGACCCCTCGACCGAGCTGAAGAAGCTCTGCCTCTTCCTGGAGGAGGACTTCGACCCGGCGATGGTCTCGCCGCGCGAGGCGGCCAGCGTGGCCGTACCCGTCCACAAGGTCTGGCACAGCAACACCCACGGCGACGTGACCCGCTCGCGCGTGGGCAGCTGGGCCAACCGGCTGGAGGACTGGGAGATCTCGCTCGCCGAGCAGGTCCTCGGGGATCGGCTGATGGCCAACGGGTACGAGCTCAGCGGCGCGCCCGCGCCCTCGAAGGAGCACCTGGCGACCCTCCAGCGCACCATGCAGAAGCGCCGCGCCGCCCGTACGCGCAAGCGCCTGCGCGACCGCTTCCAGCGGCTGCGCGAGCCGGGACCGGTCGCGGCCCTGCTCACCTCGCGCCAGCGGGAGCTGGCCGGTCTGCCGCCGCAACAGGCCACCGGCTCCTCGGAGAAGGCCCGCGCCGACGTCACCGGGTGACGTGGGCGAAGAGGGTCTCCCACGCGTCCAGCACGCGGTCGAGGCGGAACGCCTCAGCCCCGGCGCGGGCGGCGGCGCCGAGCCGCCGCCGCTCACGGGAGGAGCCGGTGAGCCGGCCGAGCTCCAGCGCGAACGCGCGGGTGTCGCCGGGCGGGACGAGCACCGGGCCCGCCGCCCGGACCCCGCCCGACACGTCGAACGCCACCGCGGGCACCCCGTGGGCCGCGGCCTCCAGCAGCGCCAGCGGCAGCCCCTCGTGCTCGCTGGTCACCGCCACCAGCGAGGCCGCCAGGTACTCCGCCGGCATCAGCTCGGCGGGCACCCGCCCCCTGAACACCACCCGGTCCGCCACCCCCTCGCGGGCCGCGTGCGCGCGCAGCCGGTCCAGCTCGGAGCCGTCGCCCACAAGGTGCAGCTCCCACGGCCGCGGCGCGCCGGAGGCGGCGAACGCGCTGATCAGCCGGTCGAACCGCTTGACCCCTTCCAGCCGCCCCACGCCCAGCACCCGGGGCGCCTCCAGCGGGGAGACCTCCTCGGGCCAGGCGGGCAGCGGGTTCGGCAGCGACCACGCGTTGGGCAGCAGCGCGTTCTCGGAGAAGCGCCAGGCGTCGTCCTCGCTGAGGAAGACCGCCTGGTCCAGCTCCGGGTAGTGCCTGCGGATGGAGCTCAGGTGCCAGCAGCCGCCGGCGTGCTCGTACGAGCCGTGGTACTGGCCGATGGAGCGGAGCGACGCGGGCAGCAGCGGCGCCAGCCGGGCCACCACGCTCGGCGAGGTCAGCACCGCGAACCCGGGTGAGGCGGCCCGCAGCAGCCGGGCCAGGCGGCCAGATGCCGGACAACCCCATGGCGCAGCAGCAGAAGATCCTCATGTACATCTCGCCGCTGTTCGCCTTCTTCAGCCTGAACTTCCCGCTCGG